>JAYVHZ010000279.1:0-2730 GCA_043770645.1 Undibacterium sp.
GTGTGTTCGAAAGAAATCGCGACCTATCAATCATGGCGCGGAGCCGACAAGATAAAGTGGGTGGATGCAAGCCGCTGTGCTGAGGAGGATTTCGGAACAGAGCTTGATCGAACGCAAGCTCTGAATAAATTGCACGCTCGTGATGAAAGTGGAATGCTAGTATCAGGTGCTGCAGCATTCATCGTCATGTGGCGACAATTGCCAGCACTGAAATGGATTACACCAGCTCTGGAGCGCCCATGGATGATCTCAATTTTGGACGCTATGTATCACGTTTTTTTGCGATACCGACCGCTTTGGCGTAAGCCTAACTAACAGCATAGTCGTCAAAAAATGTAGATAACACTACCAATTTAAATTTACCGCATCAATTAATTAATGCTTTTGTTAAATCAACACAAAAAGGAAATCATCATGAAATCACGTCGTCAATTCTTGATTCAAACCATCCCAACAGTCTTGGGTTTAGGCGCAGCACTGACAGCAAGTGCGCAAGCAAACCGCGCTGACGAAAACGCACCGGGATCAGTCGCACTGGGCTACAAACACGATGCAACGAAAGTCGATGCGAAAAAATATCCAGCGTATGCCGCCGGAAAAAACTGCGCCAACTGCACGCTCTACCAAGGCAAACCAACTGATCCATGGGCGAACTGCGCAGCCTTGGGCGGCAAACAAGTTGCGGCTAAAGGCTGGTGTATGGCATGGGCAAAGAAAGCATAAATCACCATGCAACAAATCGATCAAGCTACCATCGATAGAGTGATACAAATGGCGTTGGAAGACCGAACCTCTTTCGACGCCATTCAACGTCAGTTCGGCTTAGATGAAAGCGCCGTAATTCGGCTGATGCGCAGCGCCATGAGAGCATCGAGCTTCAAAATGTGGCGTACGCGAGTGACTGGTCGTAAGACCAAGCATCAGGCTTTGCGTGGTGCTGAAGTCATGCGGTTTAAATCTAGTGATCAGAAGAATCGAGATTTTTGAAAAACAACATCAGAAATCAAACCCCAATTGTGGCGTCTCCATAACGTCGATTATTGAGTCTTCGTCTTGTGGCCTTAACTTCTTTGAATCGCTTTTACTAAGCTTCACATTACGACGGCTTCTTGACCCATGCTTCTTCACCACCGCAGATTTACCTGCCCTAACTTCCGCCTGACCACGAATAGCGAATAATTTCGCTTTAGCCTCACGTGTCGCGACCTCGATATCAACTAAGGGAATCGGGATATAGCGCCCCAATGTTATTCCACATGCGAGCTGCACATCTGCCGGCATCGTCCACGGTTCAAATAAAAACAAATCTGGAACTTTGCGCATCGCAAGCAACCAGCGGCGCACAAATATACCTTTTGGATCATGATCGTGCGCTTGCTTAATCGGATTATAAACACGCGGCACGTTGATACCTGTTGTGCCCGATTGCATCTGCATCTGACTCCAATGGATGCCAGGTTCATAGTCTAAAAACTGGGTTGCTAGCCACGCACCGACTGGACGCCAATCTAGCCATAAGGGATAAGAAGCAACTGACACCAGCATCGCGCGCATACGAAAATTAATCCACCCCGTTTCGCGTAACATCGCAATACAAGCATCAACCATAGGCCAGCCGGTACGCCCTTGTGTGAATGCCTGAAAATGGGCCTCGTTAAAATCGTTTTCACGCATGCCATCGTAGCCGCGGTGCATGTTGTGATATTCAATTTCTGGTTCGGATTCCAGTTTTTGTATGAAGTGGCAATGCCAGTACAAGCGGCTAACAAAAGCATTCAAACCTTGCTTCATTCGTGTAGCAGCTGGGTGCTTTGAAATGAGAGCATCCTCATGCAGTTGTTCCATACGCTGCACTGTCGCATGCACGACTTCACGCAAACTCAAACAACCGAAAGTCAGATAGGGAGAGAGTCTCGAGCAGGCATCGGGCGCGGACAAGGGCGAAGAAATTCCACCGCGATAGTAGGCGCTGCGCTCATGTAAAAATGATGATAAAACCGCTAGGCCAGCTTTTCTGCCACCACCTTGTCTACGCGGTGGATCTGCTTGGTTCAGATTAAGGCGATCTGCCGAAGGTGGCACTGCATCTTGCCAAGGCATATCGACAAACTGCATCTGTTTTGGGATGGTCAAACATATTTGTTCCACGTGTGCATCCCAACTCGCTTTCCAATGATCGCGATCAGCAAGTCGGCGTACCACACCAAACTGTCGATATTCCAAGAAATTAATTTGATGCGCGCAACACCAGCGCCCTACTGCCAAGTCGCGTTGATATGTCCATGCATTACCCGTTTCTTCATGCGCGCACAAATTTTGAAAAGGCGCTTGTTCATGCAAAGCCGTGAGCACCTCGATGATATCGCCAGTCACCACATGTAAACGTCCACCATGTTGTTTCAATGCAGTGTACAGATCACGTAAACTTTCCAAAACAAATTCAAAGTGCTGACGCGCGGCGTCGGGCTGAGCCCACAAACCCGGTTCAACCACATACAAGCATAAAATCGGCCCACGTGATGCGGCATCAACCAAAGCCGCATGATCATGCAAACGCAAGTCGCGCTTGAACCAGACAAGGCTATAGGACATACAGAAACGCCAAAGAAAATTAAGTGCTCTAGTATTCCAGATCGATAGGAACAGTTTGCTAGGTAATTCGGGTCAAATGAAAACACCAAGCGGTACAAACTGGTTTCACTTATAAGGAAAATAGCGATCACGCAGTCG
>JAYVHZ010000280.1:0-17024 GCA_043770645.1 Undibacterium sp.
ATAGTGCTGCAACCAGTGTGAAAGTAGGTCATCGTCAGGCTCTTATTCCGCATCGCCCCGTATTCAAACCGAATACGGGGCTTTTGCTTTTTTACTTCATTGCTTGTTTTCTGGCATGATCTCACAGGATAAAAAATGCCATTATTCGGACCGGTGTCACTAATGAACTCTATGTAGGCATTTAGACTAGAAACCTCAAATAGTCGTTTGTTTTGCCTTTGTAAGCTGGGTGAAGAATAACTTTCACGGTACTTTTCCTGTTTATTAATTAATCCGTACTGCTACGAATTCGACTACAGATAAAATTCAATGCATTAAAAATGATTTAATTCAACGATCAGTGTTCATCGATATATAGTTAATATGCAAAGTCATGTAAATCCTGTTGTGGCAATCATAGGTGCAGGTCCTGCTGGCTTGATGGCGGCTGAGCAAGTGGCATTAGCTGGAAGTCAAGTTCACGTATTTGATGCAATGCCTTCTGTTGGCCGGAAATTCTTGTTAGCTGGAAAAAGTGGGATGAATTTATCGCACTCAGAAAATTTCGACCAATTTAGACTGCGTTATCGCGATAGATCTAGGCAACTGGAAACATGTCTTGATAACTTTGATTCTAAAAGTATTCGTCAATGGGCAAGAGATTTAGGAATTGAGACATTTATTGGGTCTTCCGGACGGATCTTTCCTATTGATATGAAAGCTGCGCCACTATTGCGAGCTTGGTTACATCGTTTGAGAGCCCAAGGTGTTCAGTTTCATATGCGACATAAGTGGATAGCGGATGACAACGAACAAATGAGTTTTGTGACCCCTGATGGTATCGTCAAACATCGGTACGATGCTGTTGTATTCGCCCTTGGTGGTGCGAGTTGGAAACGTCTTGGTTCTGATGGACAGTGGGCGGAAATATTTCAAAGTCTTCAAATCGGAACTAGAACTTTTCAGCCTAGTAATTGTGGTTTTATTGTTAATTGG
Organism: Undibacterium sp.; assembly: GCA_043770645.1. Taxonomy (GTDB): domain Bacteria; phylum Pseudomonadota; class Gammaproteobacteria; order Burkholderiales; family Burkholderiaceae_D; genus Undibacterium. The sequence continues at coordinate 976 of JAYVHZ010000280.1, forward strand.
TCAGACTATATCAAGGAGAAATTCGCTGGTACACCGCTAACGAATATCTCTGCGAGTCTAAAAAAGAACCCAACAGAAACCATCACGAAGTTAGGTCAATTTGTGATCACTGAACGTGGGATAGAAGGAAGTCTCATCTATGCGCTATCTGCAGATTTACGCGAAGAAATCCAAGAAAAAGGGTATGCCGACCTTATTCTTGATCTATTGCCGGCAAAATCGAGAGAGCGTGTATTTGCGGAGTTGAGTGCGGCACGCGGCTCGCGCTCACTGTCTAGTCACTTGCGTAGTAAGCTTGGGTTGCATCCGGTACATTGTGCACTTATTAATGAGTGTTTATCCAATGAAATTATTCGGGATAATTACGCTTTAGCGAGTTGTATTAAAGCACTACCAATCCGTCTCATTCAAACGTGTCCTATAGATGAAGCGATTAGTACGGCAGGTGGAGTCGACTTTGCTGAACTGAATGAAGAATTTATGCTGCTAACTCGACCCGGATGGTTCTGTGCGGGAGAAATGCTTGATTGGGAAGCGCCAACCGGAGGTTATCTTTTAAGTGCCTGTTTTGCAACAGGGGTTGCAGCTGGTCGCGGTGTTAACAACTGGTTGAGCAAGACCAGTATTGGAATTCAAGAGAATTTAATATGATAGTTAGCATTACAGAACAATCCGACATCGTTTCACCGTGCGTCAAACTATGTAAAATTGATAAGCATTCTAGTCTTTGCCAAGGCTGTTTGCGTACGATTGATGAAATCACAGTGTGGAGTAGGGCAAATCGCGAATTAAAATTGCAAATTTGGGAGAAAATCGAAGAACGCAAGTTGTCGGAATTGTCCAACTCAAATAGTGACTAGAAGTGTGAAAGTTCAAGTTTTCTGCTGGAATTGCCGTAAAGCACATATCACCAACTGGAAACCCTATTATGCGATCATTAAGCCTGACCTTTGTTGCCTTGCTTTTGGCGGCTCCAGCATTCTCGAACGATGCGTTGACCAAGCCACTAAAGCAGGCATCCGCTAAAGAGGAGGCAGCGAGCTCCCAAAAAGAAGAAATCAAGCCGATTAAAGAAACTCCTGTGCGGGAATCAAAGGCAGAGATTGCAGCACGTAAGAAAGAGGCGCAAGCAGCGGATGAGCTCGCTGCAAAGATAGCCGAACGCCTCGCGGTGATTCGAAAAGATAAAGAAGAAACTAGTAAACCTTTTACTCGACCTTTCACACGTCCTTATGCTGCCGCAGTCAAGAGGCCAGCTACCAACGATGATAAATCGAAGAAAACCGCCCAGGCGAGTGGAAAACAGTGGTCTTATGAAGGCGAAGAGGGGCCGTTAGCTTGGGGTAAACTTAATTCCGCCAATACAAAGTGTGATTTGGGAGAGCGTCAGTCACCCATCGATATTCGCGATGGGATTCGGGTTGAACTTGATATGATCAATTTCGACTATAAACCTAGTCAATTTCAGGTCGTGGATACTGGTCACACCATACAAGCAAACTTTGGTTCTGGAAATTACCTGAATGTTTCAGGGAAAAATTTTGAATTGAGTCAACTTCACTTCCATAGGCCTTCAGAAGAGCGGATTAATGGAAAGGGCTATGAGATGGTAGCCCATATGGTTCATAAGGATCGAGAGGGGAAATTGGCCGTTCTCGCGATTTTGCTGGAGCTCGGTGAGCCGCACCCCGTAGTGCAAGCGATTTGGAATAACCTTCCCCTGGAAAAAAATGAAGTCGTGAAGGCATTGAAAACCATCGATGTTAGCCAACTCCTACCTAAGCGTCGTGACTATTACACCTATATGGGATCTTTGACAACTCCACCATGCAGTGAGGGCGTCTTGTGGCTGGTCTTGAAAGAGCCAGTGCAGATATCTGCAGAGCAGTCAGCGATTTTCGCGCGCTTATATTCAAACAATGCGCGCCCGATTCAAAAAAGCAGTGGCCGTGTCATTAAAGAATCTCTTTGAACTTTAGAGCATTAAGAGAAATTTGAATGGCGCATACTCATGCTTAGTCTAAATATTATTGGCGCTGGTAAAGTAGGGAAAAGTCTCGGCTACCTGTTTGCCAGAAACGATGTTTTCGAGATTGCTCAGGTATTTAACCTCAACCGAGAGAAAAACTTGGAAGCCTTAGACTTTATTGGCAGAGGTATAGGGCTTCTCGACCTTGCTGCCATCATTCCTGCCGATATTACTTTGCTTAGCGTGCCAGACGATGAGTTTGGTGTGGTGGTAACGCAACTGATAGCGCTAAACGGATTTAAGCCACATAGTATTTTGTTTCATTGTAGTGGCGCGAAGTCTTCTAAAGATTTGCTGGCACTTTGTCCAACTTTGGCAGACCTAGATATACAACTAGCGAGTATCCATCCAGTACGTAGTTTTGCGAATCTATCTGCCGTATATCAGGATTTTACGGGCACGATTTGTAGCGTGGAAGGTAGTCCACTAGCCCTCGACATCCTCAGCCCGGCTTTTGCAGCTATTGGCGCCAAGATTGTCACGATTGAACCTGAAAATAAGCTTCTCTATCACGCTGCTTCTGTGTTCGCCAGTAATTATCTGGTAACGCTGATCGATACGGCAATTGCAACGTACTGTGCTGCAGGGCTTTCAAACGACTTGGCGCAGCAGATGGCGCAATCTTTGGCGACAAAGTCGCTTGAGAATGTGTTTGCATTGGGAGCCAGTAAGGCGTTAACAGGTCCGATTAAACGGGGTGACATGCAAACGGTCACTACGCAAGCAGCCAAAGTACAAGCTTGGGATGTCGATCAAGGTGCCTTATATCAAGCATTCATCAAGCCGACCATCAGATTATCTGAGCGCTAGTCTGGATATCTTGGTGATTCTCTCACTCAGAAAAATAAACGCTGTTACGACCATTTTCCTTGGCTTGATACAAAGCGACATCGGCACGCTCAAACACACTATCTTCGCTCTCTTGCGGCTTACATTCCGCTACGCCCATACTGACGGTTAATGATAAGCGCCCTTTGGCAAGATCGGTTGTTCTAGAAAAATCGTTGGCAGCAATTGTGCTACGTAAGTTTTCTGCGATGGAGGTGGCTTTCTCTAGGGAGCAATTCTTGAGCAACAACAAAAATTCTTCACCGCCCCAGCGACAAATGACATCACTTTCACGTAAGGAGCGACGAGCAATTGCGGCGATTTCTTTTAAGACGTGGTCGCCAATTAAGTGACCGTGCTTATCATTAATCTTCTTGAAGTAATCAATGTCCATCAAGGCCACAGCAAGCGGTTGGCGGGAACGCTCGCTGTCTAACAAAGCTTGCTGGAAAACGAAATCGAAGGCTTGTCGGTTTAAGAGTTTAGTTAGGGAGTCAGTCGCCGCTGATTTTTCTATACGATTCTGATAGCGTCGCACAGATAGTAGAACGATCAACAAAACCATAATGGTGATTGCGAAACCGATCGCGGCATTGACTAATAATAGCTTTTGCAAGGGCTTGAGTTCTGACTCAAGATCTTGTTCGACCAAAAGATGCCATCCTAATTCCGGAAGAAAACGTGAGTTAAGATAGATTGACTCGCCATCCAAGCTATATTCCAGATGTAAAGACTCATTTTTCGTATTTGCCAAGATCTGTTTGGCTATTTGATCCAAACCGGGATTGTTCAGGATGTTTATTTTTTTCTGTTTGAAAGAATTGCCTGACAGTACCAGATTGCCTTTCTTGTCGATAAAGTAAATTTTTCTTTGAAAGCGTGATTGGTAGGAGTCGATCAGATGCTTCATCGTATCTAACGTGAGTCCGATACCGACAGCACCTAAAAATTTACCGTTGTAATCAAGTACACGGTGATTGGTGAAGATCGTCATGTTATCTTGATTAGCCAAGTCAGCATCGACATTGGTTTCATAATCACTCTTTAGATTCTTGACGCGAAAGAACCATTGATCGCGTGCCTCATTTTCTTTGATACTCTTGAGCAGTCCGTCGGGATAATAATAATTTCTACTCAGATCACTCACCAAAAAACTAGAGATGGCATTGTTTTTGAGTTTGATTTCTTTTAAATACCTGGAAATCTGTGTGCTGTCTTGTTCACCCTCAATGATCCAATCGCGAACGAATGTGTCGTTGGCCATTTGCGCAGAGACAAATACTGGGCGGAGAATATCTTTTTGAATTTCTGAATAGATGTTGTCGCCAGTAATAGGCAGCGTATTTTCTGATAAGCCACGACGCAAGGCATCCTTCGAGACCAGATAACTAGTCGCAAGTACCGCTACGAAACCGAGAATGAGAATTAATGAAATCCAAATCAACAGACTGTATTGCTTTAATGATTTAGTCATAGGCCAATTGCAGGACGATTTATAGTTGGTCAGGGTGGGAAATGCCGCCAAACTCAGACAGATTAGGTGCCAAGATCATACTATAAACTCCTCCTCATTTAAGCCGAAATACCGATAGACTGTGCAAATCGAAGCTGATAATCCAGAATTGCTGCGTAGAAGAAACAGCTTATTTTCATGTTGGCAATGATTTTAAAGCGAAATGCCGTTAGGATGATGAGCATTATTTTCTTGTGTGAAATCCTGAAAAATATTTATCTTGCCCTCAACTATGTTGTCATCTTGTATCTCATGGGAAAAATATGTCTCCTGCCAGTAAAAAATCTGCCTCTGTTATTGTTTCATACTGCAGCGCGGGCTTGGGTTTGTTTTTAGTATTAAAAGCCGGTTTGCTTGTCGCCTTGTTTTCGGGCCTGTTACTGTATTCTTTGGTGCGTTTATTGGTGCCCACCATACAAAGAAGATTTAGTAATCAACAATCCAGAATGATCGCGGTCATCTTTTTGTCTGTCATTTTCATATTAACGATTAGTCTTGGAATTTGGGGTGTCGTAATTTTTTTGCGTAGTGACTCTGGTAATTTGCAAACTTTATTGCACAAATTAGCCGAGTTACTTGAGACTTCGAGGCAGCAATTGCCGCTTTGGGTAAGTACTTATCTTCCAGAGGATATCGCGGCGCTAAAACTGATGTTCACGACTGCTTTGCGCGAACATGCTGGTGAGGCCAAGCTTTTAGGGCAAGAAGCGGGACACCTGATTGTGCATCTTTTGCTTGGCATGATCATTGGCAGCATGGTTGCCTTGCAAGATGTTGGCAGCGCCCACCAATACCGCGCGTTCGCCGGAGCATTGCATCAACGAATTGCCAACTTGGCCGACATGTTTCACCGCGTAGTTTTTGCGCAGGTTCGCATTTCTTTGATCAACACGGTTTTTACCGGCATATTTTTGGCAGTGATTTTGCCTTTGGCTGGGGTGCATTTACCGTTGGTGAAAAGCATGATTGCCGTAACTTTTGTCGCGGGCTTAATTCCAGTGGTTGGGAACATTATTTCGAATACGGTGATTGTGATTGTGAGTCTTTCGCATTCTTTACAAATGGCGGCGAGCGCATTGGCATTTATGATTGTGATTCACAAGTTAGAATATTTTCTAAATGCCAAGATAATTGGCTCGCAAGTGAACGCGAAAGCATGGGAGTTGTTGACCGCGATTTTGGTAATGGAGGCGCTATTTGGTTTGCCAGGCGTAATAGCGGCACCCGTGTTTTATTCGTATGTGAAAAAAGAATTAAGTGAACTCGGTTTGGTATAAATTTTGAAGAAAATTCATTGCAGATAGAAGGTAGAAAAATGATTTTAGAATTGGCAGACATTCGTATTCATCCAGGACAACAGGCTGCATTTGATGTGGCGATTCAAACTGGTTTGAACGAAGTGATCGTACACGCGCAGGGCTTTCGAGGTTTTAAAGTGAACAAAGGCATCGAGTCGCCGGAACGCTATGTGTTAATGATCTTTTGGGATACTTTGGAAAATCACACGATTGATTTTCGTGGGTCGCCAGCTTTTGCTGAGTGGCGTAGTATCGTTGGGCCATTTTTTTCAGTGGCACCTGTAGTCGAACATTTTGATTTGCTAGCAAAGTCAGCATAAGTATCAAAACAAGTGAATAATTCACTTATTGAGAGCAAGGGCATGTAATCTTGAGAATGCTCGATTTGCCCCAAGCTGCAAGGATTAATCAATCGCGACTCCCAAGGGAGTCCACCAAATGACGCACCACTAAATTGGCTATAGGTCGTTTTTAGGATGTGATGTTTTTTTGTTCGTAAAGGTAATTATGGTTCCTCACCTCGCCACGGCTTTAAACGGTCCGCTGCTGGATTTCGAAAAGAAAATTCTTGAAGCGACACCCTCGATAGAGCGTTGGTTCCGACTCGAATGGCAAGAGCATACGCCGCCGTTTTATTGTTCGGTTGATATGCGTAATGCTGGCTTTAAGTTGGCACCAGTCGATACCAACTTATTCCCGGGAGGATTTAATTATCTAGGCTCAGAAATGCTGCCATTGGCGGTACAGGCATCGATGGCGGCGATTGAAAAATATTGCCCAGATGCGCGTAATCTTTTATTGATTCCAGAGGATCGCCCATGCAATGAATCGTACTGGCAAAACATTGCGCGTCAAATGCAAATCTATCGACAAACGGGATTGAATGTACGGCTTGGCAATTTAGATGAAAATGCGACTGAGACCAAGACAATTTCACTGGCTGACGGAACCGAATTGTTACTCGAGCCTTTGCAACGATCTGCTAACGGACGTCGCTTGGGATTGAAGAATTTTGACCCTTGTACGATTTTATTAAACAATGATTTGTCGACGCGCATTCCATCAATTTTAGAAAATATTCACGAACAAACCTTGTTACCCCCACTGCACGCTGGTTGGGCCATGCGGCGTAAAACCAATCACTTTGCCAGTTATGATGAAGTGGTGAAGAAATTTGCCAAAATGGTCGAGATTGATCCCTGGCTGATTAATCCTTTTCACGCAAAATGTGGTGATGTCGATTTCGAAGCCGGTACGGGTCTCGATGGTTTGATGGCGAGCGTCGATACCATCCTTGCTAAGATCCGTAAAAAATACAAAGAATACGGCATTAAAGACAAGCCTTTTGTGATTGTGAAGGCGGATGCAGGAACCTGCGGTATGGGCATCATGACGGTACGTGATTCTCGCGAAGTCAAGGATCTGAATAGCAAGCAGCGCAATAAAATGACCGTGGTGAAAGATGGTCGTGAAGTCCATGATTACATTGTGCAAGAAGGTGTTTACACTTTTGAGCAAATCGAGGAAAGTGTGGCGGAACCTGTGGTGTACATGATAGATCGCTATGTTGTTGGTGGTTTTTATCGTGTGCATCAAGATCGTGGCATTGATGAGAATTTAAACGCACCAGGAATGGAGTTTGTGCCGCTCGCATTTGCACAGCAACACGCAGTGCCAGATATGCGCGCCAAGCCAGGAACCGCAGCACCAAATCGGTTTTACATGTACGGTGTGGTAGCGCGCTTAGCCCTTTTGGCGGCCTCACTTGAGTTAGAAAAAACCGACCCTAATCCAGAAATCTATTGAGCCCAATTCCCATGAAAATTGCATTTCTTACCGATCCCTTAGCACAGTTTAAGACGTATAAAGATTCCACTTACGCGATGATGGTCGAAGCCGTGAATCGCGGTCATCAAATCTTTGCATTCGGCCCAGGTGATATGGCTTTGGCATCAGGCGTGGTGAGTGCATCAGTTCAAGAAATATATCTGACGGCAGACGCGGGTGATTGGTATCGATTGAGTGAAATTCAGGACTGCCAATTGCAGGAATTTGACGCAGTTTTGCAGCGCAAGGATCCGCCATTTGATATGGAGTATATTTATGCAACCTATCTACTCGATATCGCCGAGCGGCAGGGCGCGTTGGTATTTAATAAACCATCGGCAATTCGTGATCATAATGAAAAGTTGAGTATCGCTCAGTTTCCGCAATTTACGACCCCGACTTTGGTGACGCGAAATGAAGCTAAGATTCGCGCTTTTTTTGATATCCATCGCGACATCATTCTCAAGCCTTTAGATGGTATGGGCGGTGCAGGCATATTTCGGGTACGTGAAGACGGTATGAATTTGGGGTCGGTCATCGAAACCCTGACCAATAATCAGCAACGAACCATCATGGTGCAAAAGTACATTCCTGAAATCGTACAAGGAGATAAACGTATTTTGTTAATTGGAGGAGCCGTCGTGCCATTTGCGCTAGCACGGATTCCTCAAAATGGCGAAGTGCGTGGTAATTTGGCTGCTGGTGGCGTCGGTGTCGCACAAAAGTTATCTGAGCGAGATCTCGAAATTGCACAAAGCCTAGCGCCTATCCTTTCCGAACGGGGCTTGTTGCTGGTAGGATTAGATGTGATTGGCAATTATTTGACTGAGGTTAATGTCACTAGTCCCACTTGTTTCCAAGAAATTCATCAGCAAACGGGTTTGAATGTCGCGGCGATTTTTATCGACGCCTTAGAAAAACAGGTGTCTATTTCCATTAAGAAGTAACGGCGCTTCGCGGCGCAAAAGAATTGATTAGGATATGGCATGGTAGGCTTACTTTTATTGACGCATGCACCTTTGGGAAGTGCATTTTTGCAGGCCGCCGCGCATGTATTTCGAAGTAAGCCTGAGCGTATTGAGGCGATTGATGTGGTTGCTGATCAAAATGTTGATGAGGTCCGGCGATTGGCGCGCGAGGCCGTGGCGCGATTAGATGATGGTTCAGGTGTTTTGATTATGACCGATATTCTTGGCGGCACACCTTCCAACTGTTGTCCACAAATGGCAGACGCTAATCAAATCGCCGTGATCGCAGGAATTAGTTTGCCCATGCTATTACGTGCAATTACATATCGTCAGGATCAATTGGACGTGGTGGTTGAGATGGCGTTGGCTGGCGGGCAAAATGGTGCAACCAGAGTAGAAAATAGAATCCGTATCGGACAAACGTAGTTCTGCTGAGAGACAACTTTAAACCGAATATCTTGACGTAAAGTGATTGCAAAATGATTCAACAGGAAATTGAAATTATTAATAAGCTCGGTTTGCATGCGCGCGCTTCTGCCAAGCTGACGCAGTTAGGTGGGAAGTTCAAATGCGAAGTTTGGTTGACGCGCAATAATCGCCGAGTCAATGGTAAATCCATCATGGGCGTCATGATGCTGGCCGCCGGTAAAGGTACAAAGGTCTTACTGGAAACGAATGGTGACGATGAGCAAGCTTGTTTTGATGCCATTTCGGCTTTGATCAATGATCGCTTTGGCGAAGGTGAATAGTCGTAGACGAGCATAATCCGCTCTGCGGTATGATAAGCACTACGCAGTTTATTAATCTCAATCACACATAGCGAGGCCACGTGGCATCCTTTACTCTGCAAGGCATTCCAGTCTCTCGCGGCATCACGATTGGTCGTGCGCATTTGTTGCGGCCAGCGGCAATGGATGTTAAACATTATCTGATTGCACAAGAGCAGGTCGAAGCGGAAGTTGAACGCTTGCAGCAAGCGATTGCACGCGTGCATTTGGATCTGCAAACTATTTGGGCGGACTTGCCAACTGATGCGCCGACTGAATTGGGTGCATTCTTAGATGTCCATGCACTGATTTTGTCAGATCCCATGCTTTCGGAAGCACCTTTAGATATTATTCGCGCCAGACATTACAACGCGGAATGGGCGCTCGTCACGCAGGTGGATGTGTTGTCGGCACAATTTGATGAAATTGAAGATGAGTATCTGCGTGAACGAAAGGCCGATATTCAGCAAGTGGCGGAACGTGTGCTTAAATTATTGACTGGTAGCGCAGATCAAATTCCACGTGCCTTAGGTGTAGACGAACGAAATGCAAATATGATCGTGGTCGCAAGAGACATCTCTCCTGCCGACATGATGCAATTTCGCGATGTGGCTTTTACCGGTTTTGTCACAGATGAAGGCGGTACCAACTCGCATACTGCGATTGTCTCGCGTAGTTTAGGTATTCCAGCGGTGGTCGGTTTGGGGAATGCCTCACACCTGATTATGCAAGATGACTGGCTGATTATTGACAGTGATGCGGGTGTCGTGATTGTGGCACCGTCACCTCTGTTGGTAGCAGAGTATCGCAATCAGCAAGCAATTTTGCTAAAAGCGAAAAAGAAACTCGGCAAGCTGAAAAAGACGCCTGCCATAACTTTAGATGGTATCGAGGTTACCTTACTCGCGAATATTGAATTGCCAGAAGATGCCGTGGCGGCAATTGAAGCCGGTGCCAGTGGCGTGGGATTATTCCGTTCGGAATTTTTGTTTATGGGACGTACTGGCGTTGAACATCAATTGCCTAGCGAAGATGAGCAATTTGTCGCCTACAAAAAAGCAGTGCAAACCATGAAGGGAAAGCCTGTCACGATCCGGACTTTGGACGTTGGTGCAGATAAACCACTTGATCACAGCGAGCATAATATTTTGAATCCGGCCTTAGGGTTGCGCGCGATTCGATATTGCCTGAAAGAGCCACAAATATTTTTGACACAATTGCGTGCAATTTTACGTGCATCAGCTTTCGGTACCGTGCACATTTTGATTCCGATGATTGCACATGCCTTTGAAATTGAACAATCCTTGGCAATGATAGCGCAAGCCAAGGAGCAACTGCGTTCGCAGGGAATCGCATTTGATGAGCATGTGCAAGTGGGTGCCATGATAGAAATTCCTGCCGCAGCGCTCAGTTTGCCAATGTTCGTCAAAAAGCTTGATTTCCTCTCTATCGGAACCAATGATCTCATTCAATATACGCTTGCGATTGATCGTGCCGATCACGAAGTAGCACATCTTTATAACGATACGCATCCAGCGATTTTGCAGTTATTGCATATGACCGTTAGCGCCGCACAAAAAGCAGAAATTCCTGTAGCGATTTGTGGTGGTATGGCTGGTGACATTAAATTGACTCGCCTCTTAATTGGTATGGGCTTTCGCGAATTGTCGATGCCAGCGGCGTTATTGCCAGAGATTAAACAAGAAATTCTTGGTACCAATATCACGGAGCTTGAAACAAGTATCAAAAAGATTTTGCGTACTTATGATCCCCATCTGATTCAAGAACTTTTAGGGCATGTCAGAGAGCAAGTTTTTGTGGTGTAAAAGTAGATTTGCTTGATTTAGAAAGATGAATCCTTTGTTGAGTCAAATTCGACTAGCGTGTAAAATTACCCTCTGGAAATCTTTAGCTGTAATTCTGTTTGCTTTCAGAAGTGTCGGCATAGTGGTTTTTTGCCACTAGATGACTTGCCAACGGGCAAAAATGGAGTATATTCTAACCAAACAGTGGACTTGTCGTAAATGGTGAGTTTATTCGTCTCCGTAAGAGTTATTGTGATCCTGATTGTCGAATAATATAAGACTCAAATTTGTCATTATTTGTTTAAAAACAAAAGACAAGTATTGAGAATTTTTTGAACTTCCTTACTTGGCTGAAAAGACATGAACTTAACTACAATGAAAGTGGGTAAGCGCCTCGGGCTCGGTTTCGCACTCGTCTTGATTTTACTCATAGCAGTGACAAGCCTGGGCATTTCCAGAATGGCGTTGATTCAAGATCGACTGGAAGACATTGTGAATATTAGCAATGTAAAAAGTCGATTGATCATTGATATGCGTGCGATTGTCTATGATCGTCAAGTGTCTTTGCGCAATTTGACCTTGCTAACAGACATTGACGATATGTCGAAAGATCTGAAGAAGATTGACGAACAGTCAAAATCCTACAATGAGAAAGAATCTAAGCTTTCAGAAATGCTGAAAGCCGAATATGCGACAGCAGAGGAAAAGGCTCTCTTAACTAAGTTAAAAGACAAAGAAAAAGCCGCGGCAGCCTTACCTAATATGGCGCGCGATCTGGGTCTTGCGAACGACGCAGAAACAGCAACAATCGCCCTGATTAAGAAAATTCGTCCAGTCCAGGAAGATTGGTTCAAGACCTTGGATGAATTCGTGACGCTCGAAGATAAACAGAACGCGATCGTTGCAGATGAGGCAAAGTCAGCTTTTAGCAATGCGAGAAATGTCTTGTTGTTGCTAGGTGGACTAGCTCTGGTTTTGGGAATCATAGCAGCTGTTATCATTACCCGGAGTTTGCTCAAACAATTAGGTGGTGAGCCAGATTACGCGGCTGACATCGCTAGTCAAATTGCTGCTGGGGATTTGGCGGGTGTTATCGACACAAATGATGGCGACAAAGACAGTTTGTTGGCTGAAATGAAAACCATGCGTGATAGCCTTGTCAATATTGTTGGTCAGGTTCGAGTCGGTACCGATACTATCGCGACGGCTTCACGTGAAATTGCAACTGGTAACTTAGATTTGTCCTCTCGTACCGAACAGCAAGCCAGTTCGCTCGAAAAAACGACGGCGTCGATGAAGGAGCTGACGACGACAGTCAAGCAAAATGCAGATAATGCGCGAGAAGCGAATAAATTGGCGGCATCGGCATCTGATGTCGCTCGCCAAGGTGGTGTGGTTGTCGCCGAAGTGGTCGACACGATGAGTTCTATCAACGAATCAGCGAAAAAGATCGTCGATATTATTAGTGTGATCGATGGCATTGCCTTCCAGACCAACATTTTGGCTTTGAATGCTGCCGTCGAAGCGGCGCGAGCTGGTGAACAAGGTCGCGGTTTTGCGGTGGTTGCTTCAGAGGTCCGTAGCTTGGCGCAACGTAGCGCCGCTGCTGCCAAAGAGATTAAGACCTTGATCGGCGACTCTGTTGAGAAAGTTGAAATTGGTAGTAAGTTGGTAGGTCAAGCTGGTGCGACCATTGATGAAGTTGTGTCTAGTGTCCGTCATGTCACCGATATCATCGCTGAAATCAGCGCAGCGAGCCAAGAGCAAAGCACTGGTATCGAGGCAGTGAATTTGGCAATCATCGAAATGGACAGCATGACCCAACAAAATGCTGCCTTAGTAGAAGAAGCTGCAGCTGCGGCGCAAAGTTTGCAAGATCAGGCTGGTGAATTGGCAAAAGTCGTGAGTATCTTTAAATTGAATGCTGGAGAGAATTCGTTTGTAAATCGCCCTGCTCCAACACCGGCACGACGTGTTGAGCCAACCCAATCTGTCAAACCAAAAGCGGCGGTGAAGTCACTTCCGGCAGCAAGACCAGCACCTAAAAAAGCTGCTCAGGTAAAAAATGATGATGCTGATTGGGAAGAATTTTAAACAAGGATCAATTGAAGTGCGGGGTGCTGAATCGCCGTCCAAATTAATTTGTTGGATGTAGTCAAACGTGATTTATCAAAAAGGCAAAATATGCGACTGGTTTTTGCAATCTTGAGTATTGTTTTTTGTGTTTTTTTGAGTTCCTTTGCCAACGCCGCGGTTGTCTCGCCCGTTATGGACATGAAGTCGTGCGATTTACCAAAATACCCTAAGGCATCCTTACTCAATGAAGAAACAGGGACCGTCACGATGGCATTTTTAGTGGGAACTGATGGCAAGATTTTAGAGTCAAAGGTCGAGACTACCAGTGGTTCGAAGAGCCTTGATAAAGCAGCAATTGCGGCATTTACCTTGTGTAAATTTAAGCCCGGCTCAAAAGATGGTAAAGTTGAACAAATGTGGGTTAAGGTTGATTATGTTTGGAAGTTTTAAAATTTTTGAACAACAAGTTTTAGCTAATTTCTTACTATCACTATTTAAATTGAATGAGTTTGTTTATGAACGTTAAATTTTCCTTGGTTGCAGTCGGCTTAATGATGGCAGTTTCTTGCTTCAGTCATGCGGCGGATATTGCTCCTGTAATGGACAGTAAGTCATGTGACCCTCCTAAATACCCAAAAGCCGCGCTAATGAATGAGGAAACAGGCACCGTATCGTTGGGTTTTTTGGTCGCTGCTGACGGGAAGGTTGTTGAGTCCAAAGTGGAAAAGTCTAGTGGCTCTAAGAGCTTGGATAAAGCTGCCCTGTCGGCACTGAGCCTATGTAAGTTTAAGCCTGGTTCGAAAGATGGCAAGGCAGATCAGTTATGGGCAAAAGTGGATTTTGTATGGAAGCTCGAATAAAGTCTTTTGATTTTTAAAAAAGAACCCGTCATCGATTGGCGGGTTTTATTTTGTCTAAAAAATTGATACCCGAAAGCGTAAGCCAATATTGGTTTCAAAAATATCGAGGAAATGTATGTATTTAACTTATATGAATGGGGAATGGTCTGAAGGAAATGTCCAGGTAATGGGGGCAATGGATCACAGCGTTTGGTTGGGGTCTTCAGTGTTTGATGGCGCAAGAGCGCTTCGTGGTCATTTTCCTGATTTGCGATTGCATCTTGCACGAGCGATTCGCTCGGCGGCTTATGTCGGACTGACTTGCCCATATACCGTCGATGAGCTGGAGGCGTTATGTCGTATCGGCGCACAAAAATTTCCTGCTGAGTCAGAATTATACATTCGGCCTTTGATTTTCGGCACTGAAGGTTTGCTGATCCCAAGTCAATCAGGCTTTGCTTTAACTCTTTTTGATGCACCCTTGCCAGAATTTACTGGATTTTCTGCTTGTTTGGCAACTCAGCAGCGGCCAAATCCATCAATGGCACCAACCGATGCAAAGGCATCATGCCTATATCCAAATACCACACGTGCTTTGGTTGATGCAAAGAACCGAGGATTTGCAAATGCTGTGGTCTGTGATGGAGAGGGAAATGTCGCTGAGTTCGCCACTGCAAATTTATTCTTTGTCAGTGCGGCAGGTGAGCTAGTTACCCCAATTCCAAATGGCACTTTCCTGTCTGGTATTACGCGTTCCAGGGTGATTGAGTTACTTGAGAATCATGGTGTAAGGGTTTTACAGCGCAGCGTCAATCCAACTGAACTTTTGACCGCGCGAGAAATGTTCAATACCGGCAATTTCGGTAAAGTCATGCCATGCACGCGTTATGAATCCCATGAAATGCCAATTGGTGAAGTCGCGACGATGGCACGGAAACTCTATATGGAGTTTTTGGAAACAACCTAGATTTCTACTGGAAACATAGATCAGACCATTGATAAATTGTCCGATTGAATGACGGTGAATGAAAAAGACCTTTGAAATGGTTTTGGTCTCGTCAGATATAGTTTTGTTGAAAGAAGTGTAGCGAGATTGCTTTATTATTCCAGTGGAAACAAAAATAAAAAACGCCCAGTCAATTTCGATTGGGCGCTTTTTTTACTGCATCATGCAAATACATCAATCGTCAGCGTAGATATCAATATCCTTCGTTTCTTTGATAAACAGCATACCAATTACGAAGGTTGCAGATGCAACAATGATTGGATACCACAAGCCGTTATACATATTGCCGGTCTGTGCCACGATCGCAACTCCAGTTGCTGGCAGCAGGCCACCGAACCAACCATTACCAATGTGGTAAGGCAGTGACATGGAGGTGTAGCGTATGCGGGTTGGGAACATCTCTACCAACATTGCTGCGATTGGACCATAAACCATGGTGACATACACGACGAGTATGGACAGAATCAGGATGATCATTGGTTTATTCACACCAGCTGGATCAGCTTTAGCTGGATATCCTGCGGCTCGTAAAGAGTCTGTGACCGATTTCTTAAAGGCAGCATCTTTGGCTTTAGCCTCCGCAGCTTCTAATCCGTTTGATGAGTAGGATTGGATTACTGTGGCGCCAATCGCGATCGTTGCTGGACCTTGACCCACCACTGTTTCATAGCTGGCGGAGTTCGCAGCTAATACTTGCTTCGCAATATCGCAAGAACTAGTAAATTTCTTCGTTCCCGTCGGATTGAACTGGAAGGAACATTCGCTTGGATCTGCAGTGACAACAATTTTGCTCGCGGCTTGTGCTGCTGCTAATGCTGGATTCGCAGCTTCAGTGAGTGCCTTAAACAAAGGGAAATAGGTCAGCGCTGCAATTAGACAGCCTGCCATGATGATAGGTTTGCGACCAATCTTGTCGGACAAAGCACCAAATACCACAAAAAACGGTGTGCCGATGATTAAGGACGCTGCGATCATCAAGTTGGCTGTTGCATTGTCAACTTTGAGTGTGTTAGTGAGGAAAAACAGGGCATAGAATTGACCTGTGTACCAGACTACTGCTTGACCCGCAGTTAACCCTACCAACGCCAGGATA
>JAYVHZ010000281.1:0-4886 GCA_043770645.1 Undibacterium sp.
TGGCAAAGCAACTAGCTTCGACTGATCCGAAAATCGTGGCCAACGTAATTAAATCATGGGTTAGCAATGAGTGAAGACGGCATACAAAAAGCGGCAACCTTGATGCTCGCACTTGGTGAAGATGGTGCTGCCGAGGTGATGAAGCACCTCGGACCGCGTGAGGTTCAAAAAATCGGCGCAGCAATGGCGACCATTGGTGCGATTCCACACGAAGCTATCGCCAAAGTATTGGAGGACTTTCGCGCGGTAGCCGACCTCAGTTCCTCAGTTGGCCTTGATTCGGATGAGTATATTCGTAACGTATTAACCAAGGCACTCGGCGACGATAAAGCGTCCTCTTTACTCAATCGTATTTTGGGCGGTAAAGATGCGAGTGGCATAGAAAGCCTGAAGTGGATGGATTCTGCTTCGGTTGCCGAATTGATTAAGAATGAACATCCCCAAATTATCGCCACAATTTTGGTTCATTTGGAAAGTGATCAAGCCAGTGAAATCCTGAATCATTTTAGTGAACGTCTGCGCAATGACGCGGTGCTGCGGATCGCTACCTTGGATGGTATTCAACCAACTGCGCTGCGCGAGCTTAATGACGTGCTGACTAAACTCCTCACGGGCAACGAGAGTCTGAAGAAAAAATCGATTGGTGGCGTTCGCGCTGCCGCCGAGATTCTTAACTTTATGAGTGGGGAAAACGAAGCATCGATCATGGAGAATCTGCGCAAGTATGACGGTGATATGGCAGAAAAAATCATGGATGAAATGTTCGTCTTCGATAATATCCTCGAAATTGACGATCGCGGTATTCAGCTTTTATTGCGTGAGGTTCAATCCGATTCGCTAATTGTTGCGCTCAAAGGTGCGAATCCGGATATGCGCGAAAAGATTTTCAAAAATATGTCGCAACGTGCGGCTGAAATGATGCGCGAAGATTTGGAATCGAAAGGTCCAGTTCGCTTATCAGAAGTCGAAGCACAGCAAAAACAAATTCTGTTAATTGTTCGCCGTTTGGCTGACGAAGGTCAGATTATGTTAGGCGCGAAAGGCGAAGATTCGTATGTCTAATGCGCTTCCTAAAGGACAGCAGACCGCCTTTCAACGATGGGAAATGGCATCTTTTGGCGATGAGCGCCCAGCACACTTAGAGCGCGTTGCGCAAGCCACAAAAGTGAGTGAGGCAGAAATTGCCGCAATCAAAGAACAAGCTCGCAACGAAGCCTACACCGCTGCCTACAAAGAAGCCTATACACTTGGTTATCAAGAAGGACAAACTGCAGGCAGCCTAGAAATGCAGGCACAAACAAAACAAGCGTTAGCTGGGATCGAGTCTCTCAAACACAATTTCCAACAGCAATTAGCACAAGCCCATCAAGATATCGGACAAGATTTACTCTCATTAGCCATCGATTTAGCTGGTGCCATGACCAAACATCAGTTTGAGCATCATTCTGAGGCGATCATGGAAATCGTCAAGGACGCGATCGAAATGCTTCCGGCGATTCACCAGCCAGCACAGATATTCCTGCATCCCGATGACCTAAACTTGATCAGAGAATTTATGGGAAGTGGCCTTGAAAAAGATGGCTGGCGTCTGATTAGCGACAGTCATCTCACACGTGGAGGCTGTCGCATCGAAACAGGTCAAAATCTGATTGACTCGACTTATGAAACGCGCTGGGCACGTTTGACCGATGCACTTTTGGGCGCACGCATTAGCGCAACATCAAATTCGGTATGAACGACCAATTTTCAGCTCTAGCATGGAAAGAACAGTTTGCTGCGAGTGCAAAATCCTTAAGCCATGTTCAAAGTGAGAATATTTCCGGTCGTATCGTCAAAGTGACAGGTTTAGTAATGGAAGCCGTTGGCATCAAACTTCCGGTCGGTAGCGCCTGTGTCATTCACCTACAAAATGGCGTAAAAATCGAAGCGGAAGTGGTAGGTTTCGATGGCGACCGTCTGTTCCTGATGCCGCAAAGTGACTTAGAAGGCGTCATTCCAGGAGCACCGGTTTTTCCCGTTCAAGCACCTGTCAGTGTGGACGAACATGGAAAAAACCGGCGCAGTGCAGACCGAACCAAACACTTACCTGTCGGCGAGGAATTACTAGGTCGCGTACTCGATGCAAACGGTCGCCCTTTAGATGCGCTCGGCCCTTTAGTTTGTCGTGCAACAGCACCACTTGGTGCACGAATTTACAATCCACTGTCTCGTGCCCCAATCAAAGAAAAACTCGACGTTGGCGTGCGTGCAATCAATAGCATGCTGACCGTCGGTCGAGGTCAACGCCTAGGCTTATTTGCCGGCTCTGGTGTTGGTAAGAGTGTCTTACTCGGCATGATGGCACGCTATACCACCGCTGACGTTATTGTGGTTGGACTGATCGGTGAACGGGGTCGTGAGGTTAAAGAATTTATTGAAGAAATTTTAGGCGAAGAAGGTCTTGCACGCGCAGTGGTGGTCGCTGCACCCGCCGATGCCCCGCCCTTAATGCGGATGCAAGGTGCTGCCTATGCGACTACGATAGCAGAGTACTTCCGCGACCAAGATAAAAACGTGTTGCTAATCATGGATTCATTAACCCGCTATGCGATGGCGCAAAGGGAGATTGCCTTAGCGATTGGTGAACCACCAGCCACCAAAGGCTACCCACCCTCAGTCTTTGCCAAATTGCCAATCTTAGTGGAACGCGCAGGTAATGGTCGATTAGGCGGCGGCTCAATCACCGCTTTCTATACCGTGTTGACCGAAGGTGATGATCAACAAGATCCGATCGCCGACGCCGCCCGTGCGATTTTGGATGGTCATATTGTATTAAACCGGACGTTAGCGGAAAGTGGGCATTACCCAGCAATTGATATTGAGCAGTCGATCAGCCGTGCCATGCATGGTATTACCTCCCCCGACCATCAACGACTGTCTCGCAAACTTAAACAATTATATTCACGCTATGAACGTAGTCGGGATCTAATTAATGTCGGCGCTTACTCGGCTGGTTCGGATCCAATCTTGGATGAAGCGATTCGCAAATATCCACAAATACAAGCTTTTTTACAACAAGAAATCACGGAAAAGTCGAGCATAAGCCAGAGCTTAGCCGGACTTTCGGCTCTATTCGACGCTTAGAATAAAAGTCTTCGATGTAAGATCGTAGTGAAAATAGAAGCGAAAACACACGCGAATTGAGAACACCATGGCAACATCTGCATTAAAGACCTTGATTGAGTTAGCAGAGAACGAGGTTGACAATGCGGCTAAAAATTTGGGCCGTACGATTAAGGCGCGAGACGATGCCAACGAACAATTGAATTTATTGGAACAGTACCGCGCTGACTATGTGAATCGATTTCAGGCTAATTCACAACGAGGTTTGAATGTCAGCCAATTCACCAATTTTCAAGGTTTCATTGGCAAAATTGATCAAGCAATCGAGGGACAAAAACGCTTAGTTGCTGATGCTGCATACAAGATAGAAATAGCAAAAAAAGCCTGGCAAGAATGTGAAAAAAAACGTTTATCGTATAAAACTTTGATCGAGAGAAACGCGGCAGCTGAGCTCAAAAAAGAAAACAAGCGGGATCAAAAACAAACCGACGAGCGTGCTGGTCGTACCTTATTTTACAAAAAGTGACTGAAAAAAATTAATCTTGTAGGTGATAAAAATGTCAAGTTCACAAACCATTACACCAACTCTTCTGGTACTTAGCACAAGCAAAAGTGCAAGTCCGTCTATAGAGCCCAAAGTCAACAATACATTTAATCAAGTATTCAAAAATGAAGTGGCGAGCAAAACAAAAAAAGCGCCTGTTGAAGCATTGAAAAACCCTGTACCCAACAAAAGCAGTATCACGCCGTCAAATTCGATTAACTCTACGAGCAAGGATTCAGCGCCTTCAGCTCCTTCAGCGTCTTCAGCGCCTCCAATAAACACGACAACGAATACAGCAACAGATACAACAACAAGTTCAGCACCCTCAAACTCAAATAATAAAGAAGGGCAAAGTGGTAGCGTCGATCAAATTGATGAAGACGACAACAGACCAGAAGATCACAAATTGCCAGACCTCAACGATCCTGTCTCACTTTTTAATTTTGTCAATAAAATCAACGAGCTGAGCCAAGCAAGCACGTCCATCGTACCTTTAGAGAACGATGACATGTCGAAGACGGCTGAGCTGCTGCCCACCACATTTATCAGCAATCTCGACGCTGCTACTCTCACTGCGCCACCTCCAGCTCTAAATACCTCAGAATTAACTCCCCCTAAACAAGGGAGTGAAGTCAATGCAGCAACTTCAACTAATCAAGAAAGTGTTGATGGCTCGTTACCACAATCTCGATTCATGTCTGAGTTAAGCACTGCAAAGGATAGCAGGCTGACGACATTGCCTGTCGAGAATCAAAGTCAGCTTACATCATCACAAACACCTACAACACCTGCCGTAGTTATTAATAATATCGCCGACACTGAAGCCAAACAACAAGCAACTTTGAATCAACTGCCAACGCAGCCAGGATTGAATGATGCGGTCAACTTACCGCTAGAAATTCCGAACAAACCAGCACCACCGTCATCAGAATCCAGTCGCATTACTATAGTCAACAGCAATGCAAATACCACAGCAGATTTGATGCCAACGAAAAGTGGCGGTATCAAATTAGATAGCATTGATAAGTTTCAGCGTGTCTTGACTCCCCCACTGAGCTCTAACACAGAAACTGCATTTAGCAATATAGACGCGACTAATTCAACCGTATTAGCAAGTCAGAATAGTGCGAACAATCCTAATAACATTCGCGCCATCTCCGATAAAATTAATCCGCCATTAACACCACCTCCAAGTTCCAACTCCGAAACTGCACTTGGCAAAATTGACGCGACTCAATCA
>JAYVHZ010000282.1:0-3249 GCA_043770645.1 Undibacterium sp.
CACTTCCCGCATGAATCAACATCCTCAATTATTTTACAAAAACCTTTCCATGAAGCTCGCTTTACGCTTGCGAAGTGGGGTTTTTATACAGCCTCGTTATGCGTCATCCAGAAAAGAGGCTACATGAGTACTGAAAGTAAGCCCACGTTGTTTAGTCCAGGCATCGGCAAGCGTGGCATGAATGAACTCCATTACGCTGCCTATTCGGGTGACCAAAACGAGCTTGTACGTTGGCTAGAAAAGGGCTTAAAGCCCAATACTAAAGATAACTATCGAGGATATTCTGCATTGCATTGGCTAGCGGATATGGCTGCAACTGGTGGTCCAAGGTCGCAAATGTTGAGACTTCTTGTTGCACACGGTGCGGACGTAAACCTTATTGCAGATAATGGAGAAACCGCCATTAGTTTGGCTAATGCCTCTGGAAGTAGTGCAGGTGAGATGCTGGTCAAGGACTTGCTTGCACTCGGAGCAACAAGTTGAACCAGACGCATAACACGACGCTCGATTCGGAGACTGCGCATGTTGGTATTTCGACGTTTCGCATTTTATCAATCATCTGCTTTTCGATTACCGTGCATTGTGCGCAGCGCTGTAGTTGCGATTAGCAAAGCGTAATCGCACGCATGATCAAAGATTCAATCGCTTGCTTTATTGAAGCCTAGCTGGCAAAAACTGGCATCCTGTTTTTACTCGACAACAAGCAAATCAACTTCACGCTGATCATTCATCTCCACCAAAGTCTGATACATAAACTGCCAATTGCGTAGCACTTGCGGTAGAAAGTTTTGTTGTTTGAAACGATGGAATAAGGTGTAGCTGGGGATGCGCAAAATGATTAAGTGCTGTAGTGCGAGTTGCAAACCTTGTCGCCATTGTTCTTGATTGATCTCTATGTGCGTTACTCTTGCCAATTCTAGTCGGTGCTGCTCTACATAATCGATCAATTGCGCAGCGGTGGTGTTTGCCGGCAGCGTAAAGCAAAGTAATTCAGCGAGGTCGTGTTGCGGTAGATCGATGCAAGCTAATTCCCAATCAAAGACACAGATTTGCTGCTGCGGCGCATTGCCGATTAAGGTGAAGTTGCGGGGATTAAAATCATTGTGGATTAGGCAGTTTTTTTGCGCCAAAAGATAGTGCCACCATTGTTCAATATGGGAGATGACCTGTTCTTGCAAAGGACGCAGACTATGTCCCAAGAATGAGTTGATGTAGGGTTCAGAAAAAGCCGTCAAAGCCATTAGCAAGGGCCTTAACTCTAGCATCTCGGCGCAGCTTTTTTGCTTCTCGATATACAAATTTGATGGCAGACTTTGGATGTTTCCGTAGCTTATCGCGTGAATTTTCGCTAAGCCATCGATACATTGCAAAATGGATTCTGTACACCAGGTCTGCCGACTGATGTCAGCTAACTCGACTTGCTCTATATACTCTAACACCACTGACCAGAGCCCCTGTTCATGATCGGCGATCACGCCTAAACAAGCGGGAGTCCATCGCCGTAGTTGTGGCTGCGCCCATTGATACAGCGCCAATTCACGTACATGCGCATTGCGCAAGCCTAGAGCATTTGGATACTGAAGAAAATAATCAGCGATACGCGCATCACAAATACGCGCACCTTGCGCCAGCAGATTTTGCATGTCGACATCACTGATTTTAGTTTTAATGAGTATGCGCAAAGTCTGTATTTGTGTACGATTTGTACTCGCGCAATAGCGCAATTCAAACTGGCGCACACCGACTTGCGAACCGACACTCGCGGCGGCGACTTCATTGAGGATACCGTTTTGCGATTGAAAGGCTAGCTCACGCATCGCTAACAATTCCACGCTCGCATCCTTCAGATGCCGTTGCAGCATCACTTCAAGCGATTGATGTAATGCTTCGGTATGTTGCTGACGCGCTGCCTGTCGCTCTGGCGTGCGTTCGGCACTGGCTAGACAAGGTAATTTTTCTGACCTTTGATAGTGATCCAAATACAGATGTAGCAAACCCGATTCCAAAGGTGGTGCTTGGTGCGCACCTAGTTGTTGCCAACTACGTTGAGAGTCAATGCGCTTTTGATCTTGGGCTAAATAAGCCTCAAAGGGGCGATGCCAGCCATGTGAGCAAGCGTCGTAGAAAAAGCGTTTGAAGCCATAAATCGGATTGCTGATGTCCGCACCATCAGCAAAACTCTCTTGTAGCCAAGCCTCGGTCTCTTGCGGTTGAATCGCATAACCGTATAAGTTAAGCCAAAGAATAATTTCACGCCAATGACGTGGATGTGGATGATGTAAATGCCAAACTTGCAAAGCCTGTGAATTCGCCTCTGGCAGACGCAAAGTCGCGTCGACGACAAAGTCTACTGGCAACACATCAATCAACCAATCAGCATCAATCGCGCGTCCGCTGGCAACCGCGCCCTGTATCATGGCGGCAAGTAAATCAGTGGGATTGGAAGTACCGTGCTGACTATCGCCAGATATTAAGCCTACCCTCAATATCTTGACTGGTAGGCCGCGTTGCGCCATCGTTTTCAATAATTGTTCGGCGACACATTTACTCTTGGCATAGCCCATCGCCATCTGATGCAAGAATGGTAGATAGTCGGTTAGCTCATTTACAAGCTCAGGTGCAGAAATAAAATTTGGCGCAAAGCACACCGCTAAAGACGAGAAGAAAATCAAACGCTTCACCTGCCCAGTACAAGCAAAGCGCACGACTTCTGCCGTCCCGATCACATTTGTTTCGCGCAGATGTCGATAAGTGCGCACCCAATTGACTTCACCAGCGCAGTGATACACGGTATCGACTTGTTCTGCTAGCGCTTGATAACTAGCCTCACTCAGACCAAATTGTGGCGCAGTTAGGCGACCACACACCACACTAATTCTGGCAGGTATGGAGGTAATTGAGGCATCGTAGAGCTGCAAGGATTTCAGCAATTTCTCTTGCGCTTGCAGTTCAGTAGCGGCACGCACTAAACATAGCAATTGCAATTGACTTTGCTCTAAAAGAGTCATCAGTAAATAGCGGCCCAAAAATCCGGTCGCGCCGGTAATCAAAACACAGCGAGTTTCCAAACGCGCTTCACCATGCACTTGCAAGTGATCAAGCAAGCATAAGTCTTGCGCCATCAATGCCTGCTCTATGGCTGCCTTATCCATGTTGCTGCAACTCCTTGTGCCATTGTAGGTAAAGATCACGAACCTGCTCTTTATGCATGACGATATCGTCTAATCGCCAAGCTGTCGTTGAGATCGC
>JAYVHZ010000283.1:0-2193 GCA_043770645.1 Undibacterium sp.
CGCGCCGCCCGACGCTTGAACAACAGCGCGGGTTGCACCCGCCCTACAAAAAAATGATTAGGCAAAGTGTGAGTAAAACAATCTGCCCCTGTGGCTCAAACAAAGAATTCGAGCAATGCTGCCAACGCTACATCAGCGGTGCAGAGTTCGCACCCACAGCAGAAACACTGATGCGTTCGCGCTACACCGCTTATACGCTCAACGATGAAGCGTATCTGCGAGCGACTTGGGATGAGCGAACTTGCCCTAAAGAGCGCATCGTCGATGGTGGTGCATCGAAGTGGTTAGGTTTGGAAGTGAAGAAACATGAAGCACAAGAAAAAGAGGCGATGGTGGAATTTGTCGCCCGGTACAAAATTGGTGGCAAAGCCCATCGCTTGCACGAGAAGAGTCGGTTCGTGAAGTTTGATGGAAAATGGTTTTATGTTGATGGAATTTACGAATAAAAAGCTTAACCGCAGAGGCGCGAAGGACGCAGAGAAATCTCTTAAAAATCCTCTGCGAACTCTGCGCCTCTGCGGCAAATGCTTTTAAAAAAATGTGCAGGTTTTTCGGATAAACAATTATGACAACCCTAGAATCCAAATTAAATCCTCGCTCTGAGGACTTCAAAGCCAACGCTGCGGCGATGCAATTGATCGTCGATGACCTCAAAGAAAAGGTCGCCAAAATTGCGTTGGGCGGTGGTGAAGAAGCGCGTCAAAAACATCTCGGTCGCGGTAAATTATTGCCACGTGATCGTGTGCAAAACTTGCTTGATCCAGGTACGCCTTTCCTAGAGTTTTCTCAGCTCGCTGCGTTCAATATGTACAAAGAGAAGAACGATGCGGATGCTGCACCAAGTGCGGGTGTCATCACAGGTATTGGTCGTGTCGCTGGGCAAGAATGCGTGATCGTTTGTAACGATGCGACGGTGAAGGGCGGTACCTATTATCCGCTCACGGTCAAAAAACATTTACGTGCGCAAGAAATAGCTGAGCAAAACAATTTGCCTTGTATTTATTTAGTCGACAGCGGTGGTGCAAATTTGCCGAATCAGGAAGACGTATTTCCAGACCGTGATCACTTCGGTCGCATCTTCTATAACCAAGCGAATATGTCGGCCAAAGGTATTCCCCAAATCGCCGTGGTGATGGGTTCTTGTACCGCCGGTGGTGCGTATGTGCCAGCGATGAGCGATGAATCCATTATCGTTAAGAACCAAGGTACGATCTTCCTCGGCGGACCTCCATTGGTGAAAGCGGCAACGGGCGAAGTGGTGAGTGCGGAAGATTTGGGTGGTGGCGATGTCCACACACGTTTGTCGGGTGTGGTCGATCATTTGGCACAAAACGATACGCATGCCCTCGCGATGGCGCGTCAAATCGTGTCGAACTTGAACCGTCAAAAACCACAAACGGTGGTGATGAAAGCCGTGGAAGAACCTAAGTATCCTGCGAGTGAATTGTATGGCGTGATTCCGGTCGATACGCGCAAGCCTTTCGATGTGCGCGAAGTGATTGCGCGCGTGGTGGACGGTAGTCATTTCGATGAATTCAAAGCGCGCTATGGCACGACCTTGGTCTGCGGTTTTGCGCATATCCATGGCATGCCAGTCGGCATCATCGCCAATAACGGTATTTTGTTTTCTGAATCCGCATTGAAGGGCACACACTTCATCGAGCTGTGCTGCCAGCGTAAGATCCCACTGATATTTTTGCAGAACATCACCGGTTTCATGGTCGGACGCAAATACGAAAACGAAGGTATTGCGCGTAATGGCGCCAAGATGGTGACCGCAGTTGCAACTGCCAATGTGCCGAAATTCACAGTCATTATCGGCGGTAGTTTTGGTGCAGGTAATTACGGCATGTGCGGTCGCGCATATTCTCCGCGTTTCATGTGGATGTGGCCAAACGCCCGTATCTCGGTGATGGGTGGCGAGCAAGCAGCCAGCGTCTTGGCGACAGTACGTCGTGATGGTATCGAAGGCAAAGGCGGTAGCTGGAGTGCGGAAGAAGAAGCTGCATTCAAACAACCGATTAAAGATCAGTACGAACATCAAGGACATCCTTACTATGCGTCGGCACGCTTGTGGGATGACGGTGTGATTGATCCTGCTGATACGCGTATGGTGTTGGGCCTCGGCTTAAGTGCGGCTTTGAATGCGCCTATACCTGATGCGAAGTTTGGTATTTTTAGGATGTAAATTTT
>JAYVHZ010000284.1:0-5824 GCA_043770645.1 Undibacterium sp.
CGAGCCAGACTCAGCAATAAAGCGAAAAGCGCTTTTCTTCTCGAGTGTCGCAGCGCCTAGCGATATCGAACTTGACTTCCAAAACTTTTCGCTGATCTGAGATGCTTGCTTGCGCATCCGGTTTTGCTCAATCAGCTTTTGCACCAAGATGTACCAAGTCCCGATGCTCATGATCAGCAATGTCAGCAACACTAGGCGGGCGATCAAATCTGAGCCGCTCCATAGCGCTGCAAGGCCATAGGGGTTGTCCACGGGTTTCGCTGCTGCGGCTGTCACCGCAGCGATAGCCGGTGCAATGGCCACAGGCGCGGCGGCGGTGCTCGTGTTTGCTTGCTGTGCATGCACGACCGGCGTCAGTAACAAGGCAACACCAAGCACAACAAAAAATGAGATCACCGCGGACCGCAGAGATTTCAAGGGAGCATGTAGGCAAAACAAAAGCACGGTGAACTCCTAGAAAACAAACATCGTAACGATGATTTCAGCAATTTAAAAAGAAAGGACGCACAAGATGTGCAAACGATTGCATTGTTGAGCATTAGTCACTCCATTTTCCCTAGTACTTTCCCTAAAAGGCTGTGTCTGTTGTGAGCTTGAATGTTAAGTAAATGCAACATGCGAGCAAACCCTTATGCGTAGAAAATTATCGTCCGAAACGCATATAACTCATTGTTTTAATTCAGAAAATAAAAATTTTAAGCATTTCAACTGAGCTGGCGCTCATGTTGAGGTAACCACGCAAAATAGATAACGATTCACAAAAAGCTGCAAAAGAATGAAAATTCAGACATCTTAAGCAATCCTTTGCACTGCTTGAGTCATTGCTCAGATGTTCTGAGTTTTTTATGTATATGTTTGGAGAGATCGTGGGTAACTCAAAGAAAATTCTCGCACCGACTGCCGTGGCGCTGGCAGTTGCCGCACTGGTTTCGCCGATGGCAACATTCGCGCAAACTGCAGCGAATAACGACAGCCTCAACCTCGATAAAGTGGTGATTACTGCTTCGCCGGAGGGCCGCAGTAAGATGAAGCAAAGTCAGTCTGTTAGTACGATTGACGCCGAGCAAATCATTCAAAGCCAGCCCAACAGCGCAGCAGAGCTGCTCCGCTCAGTGCCTGGCATTCGCTCAGAAGCTAGCTCAGGTGACGGGAATGCCAACATCACTGTTCGTGGCGTGCCGATTTCTGCAGGCGGCTCACGTTACGTTCAAATTCAAGAAGACGGCCTGCCGATTCTCTTGATGGGAGACTTCAATTTCGTTACTGCGGATATGTTTACGCGTATCGACTATGGCACGCAAGGCTTGGAAGCTGTGCGCGGCGGTGGTGCATCTACCCTAGCAAGCAACTCACCCGGCGGCGTGCTTAACTTCCGTTCAAAGACGGGCGACGAAAAAAATCGCACGATTGGTTTTTCATACGGTTCTAACAGCACGATGCGCGCTGATTTCGGCATTGGTGATGCCATCGACAGCACATCGCGTTATCAGCTCTCGGGTTACGTTCGTAATGGCGAAGGCGCGCGAGACACTGGCGGCGTGAAAATGGAGCGTGGCTATCAGCTGCGCGCGAATTACACGAAAGATTTGGGTGCGGGCAGCATGGTGCGCCTCAACTTCAAACACCTTGATGACAAATCGCCAACACAATTGACCGTGCCAGTGCGCGTCGTTAACGGACAGATTGTTCAGGCGCCTGGCATTGATCCGCGCACGTACACGCCATACTCATCAAAAATCGGCATTGTCCCCAACTGGGGCATGTTTGACGGGCAAGCCACTAGCGTTAATGAAGGTTTGAGAGTCAAGCAAACAGCATTGGGCGCAGAATTTGGCTTCAATTTTGGCGAAGGCTGGCGTCTTAACAATAATTTCCGCTGGGCAACGACCAGCGGAATATTCGCCGGTGTTATGCCTGCAGATACGATAGCTGCCCCATATACAAATTACACGGGGCTGTTCTTGGGCGCCAAGTTTAAAGATTTAGGCTCAATCGTCAACGACTTCAAGGTCACCAAATCGTTAGCTATGGCAGATAAATCCAAGCTGAACCTCACTGGCGGCTTGTTTTACATGCGCCAAAACGCAGAACTTGATTGGGAAATCGGCGGTTTCCCTAGTCTGACTGCAGCAAGCCACGGCGGAACGTCAGCAGCTTACACAAGCTTCTACAAACGCTACATCAACATGACCTACGTGCAGACAGCGCCATACTTTGCGTTAGGCTATGAAGCTGGTGCATTGAACTTGGATGCAAGCGTTCGACTAGACGGTCAAACTGCAAAAGGCAGCTGGATTGGCGGCGGTGCACCCGCACCTCAGTTCCAAGCGAACTACAAGTCCAGAAACACCTCATTCAGCTTAGGCGCGAATTACGCTTTCGACAAGAACCTATCTGCCTTCGCTCGTATCAGCGACGGCGCATCGTTCAACTCAGATCGCGTATTGTTCACGGCAGAAGGCAAGCCATGCGCATTGCTTTGCTTGGTCGGTCAAAACGTGCCCGTCAACAAGGTCAAGCAATTTGAAATCGGAACCAAATGGCGCAATGGCCCGGTCAGCGCGTTTGCCACACTGTTTAACGCGAAGACAGACGAAAGCAACTACGACTTGACGACCAACAAGGCATCGCAAAATAAATACGATGCAAAGGGTCTTGAACTGGAAGCTGCTTACAACGCTGGCGCATTCCGCATCAATGGCGGCTTGACCTACACCGACGCTGAAGTCAAGGCATCTAACAACCCTGCATATGTTGGTAAAGCACCCAACAGACAAGCCGCACTGACC
Source organism: Undibacterium sp. (assembly GCA_043770645.1). Classification (GTDB taxonomy): domain Bacteria; phylum Pseudomonadota; class Gammaproteobacteria; order Burkholderiales; family Burkholderiaceae_D; genus Undibacterium. The sequence goes on from JAYVHZ010000284.1 coordinate 2,790, forward strand.
TATCAAATCGCACCAAGCTACAAGATCGATCGTTTGACTTTTGGCGCACAATTGATTGGCACAAGCTCTTCGCGCGATGCACAAACGACCGCGCTTGAGGCAACGCTTCCCGGCTATAACTACGTGAATTTGTTTGCCAGCTACGATGTCAATCAGTGGTTTAACTTAGGCCTGTCTGTCAACAATGCATTCAACAAAGTGGGTTACACCGAGCTTAACGACGAGCGAGCAGCTGCGCGTTCGATCAATGGCCGCACCTTCAAGTTAGCTGCGAAATTCAGCTTCTAAGCTGAGCTATCATCTGCCCGCATAGATTGTGGGTGGTTTACTTTATTGCTGGGTGCAGACGTTGCACCCAGCAATTTTTATTGATAAATTGACATGAAGAATCAAGTTCAGCTCATCACTTATGCCGACCGCATGAGCGGTAAAACCCTTGCGCTGCTTGATAAGTGCCTCACAGAGAAGCTAATTGCAGTCTTCAACGGCGGCGTGCATATATTGCCCTTTTATGAAAGCATTCACGGCGCAGATGCAGGCTTCGACCCCTTAGATCACACACAAGTCGATCACACACTAGGCCAATGGAGCGATGTTCAAAAAATCACAGCGCACACGCCCGTCATGGCAGACGTGATCGTTAATCACATGTCGCGTCACTCGCCGCAGTTTGTAGATTATTTTGAAAACGGCCAAGCGTCAAAGTACGCAGACTTGTTTCTTACGCGCGAACATATCTATCCAGATGGCATCACGCAAGAGCAACAAAATCAAATTTACCGACCTCGCCCCACGTCGCCGTTCACGCCCCACAAGCTGAAAGACGGCACCACACAGCATTTCTGGACAACATTCACAAGCGACCAAATAGATATCAATGTCGCTACAGAAACCGGGCAGGCCTACTTAAAAAGCATTTTTAAAAGTTTGCAAAATGCAGGTGTTCGTTATGCTCGATTGGATGCTATCGGTTATGCGGTCAAGCGCGCTAGCACCTCTTGTTTCATGTTGCCAGAGACTTTTTCGTTCATCGACGACATCTCACGCATTGCCAAGCTTCATCACATTGAAGTTTTGGTTGAAATCCATTCGCATTACGAGACACAAATAGAAATTGCGTCCAAAGTCGATAGGGTCTATGACTTTGCCTTGCCGCCTCTGTTACTTCATAGTCTTTTCACGAGCGATCTGAAATCGCTCAAGCACTGGCTAAGTATCAGGCCGACCAATTGTGTCACCGTGCTTGATACACACGACGGCATCGGCATTATTGACATTGGCAGCGATAAGCAGTCTGGCAGGCCGGGGCTGGTGTCGCCGCAGCAACTCGATGAGTTGATCGAGCGTATTCATAGCAACAGCAATGGACAAAGCCGCTTGGCCACGGGACATGCCGCATCGAACGTCGATTTGTATCAAGTCAATTGCACATACTTTGACGCATTAGGTCGGGACGAATGGGCTTACTTGGTGGCTCGCGCGATTCAGTTTTTTCTGCCAGGCGTGCCACAGGTCTACTATGTCGGTTTATTGGCCGGCACAAACGACATGGCACTGCTGGAGAAAACTAAAGTTGGGAGAGACATCAACCGACGTTATTACACGCCGGAGAATTTTTCGGCAGAAATCAAGCGGCCAGTAGTTCAAGATCTGATCGCCTTGATCAAGTTTCGCAATCAGCATCCGGCTTTTGCCGGCGTATTCAAATGCCACACTACTTCTGATACCTGCCTCCATCTTGAGTGGGCTTACCAAGCGCAGAGCGTGCAATTGAAATTGGATCTGTCGAAAAGATCCATCCTTATTCTTGCCACTGACGATCGTGGGCAGCTAAGCGATACAACAAGCCAGTTTCTCACTTGCTTGCTGGAACGCACTCTTCGCTGAGGCTTAGCTTCCTGGCAGTCGTTGCCCGCCTTGATCGAACAAATGTGCGTGAGTCGGATCGAGTTTGAGCCAAACTTGGTTTTTCTCGTTGAAGAGTTGTTGACCCGTAAACAGCTTGACTGTGATTAATGGCGCATGGGCATTCTTTCCGGTTGAGACGTGAACAATACTTACGTCGCCGAGCCGCTCTATAAATTCGATGTGTCCTGGCAACGTGAGGCCAGATGCGTCATCATGCTCAAGCAACTCGAGATGCTCAGGCCTCCAGCCCATCGATGCTATGTTCTCTAGCGGCATACCAGCCCAGCAAGCCGGTGCTGCTAAGCGCAGCGCCTGCGCTTGTTCAGGAAGATTCAAATCGCACACATCGCCTGTACGGCTGCACTGCACATTGAGGATGTTCATACAAGGCGAACCGATAAAGCGCGCGACAAAGTGATTGGCGGGCTTGTTGTACAGCTCCATCGGCTTGCCTACTTGCTCAATGTGTCCTTTGTTAAACACAGTGATGCGATCGCCCATCGTCATCGCCTCGGTTTGATCGTGCGTCACATATATCAATGTGCTGCCCAGTCTTTGATGCAGACGCGTCAATTCGAGGCGCATTTGCACGCGCAGACTGGCGTCTAGATTCGACAGCGGCTCATCGAACAGGAAAACGCCAGGCTTGCGAACGATAGCGCGACCAATAGCCACGCGCTGCCGTTGTCCTCCAGACAATGCACTGGGTTTGCGATCCAGCAAATCCGTCATTTGAAGTATTTGCGCCGTAGCATGCACTTGCATTTTGATTTCGCCGGCCTTCAATCCCGCCATCTTGAGGCTGAATCCCATATTTTGCGCCACCGTCATATGCGGATATAGCGCATAGCTCTGAAACACCATCGCGACAGAGCGTTTGGCAGGTGGTATGGCGTTGGCTATTTGCCCGCCAATCAGCAGTTGCCCAGAGGTGATGTCTTCGAGGCCTGCAATCATCCGCATCATCGTGCTTTTTCCGCAACCCGAAGGCCCGACAAACACCATGAATTCACCATCCTTAACCTCTAAATCAACACCTTTGATGATTTCTGGGCCATTGCCGTATTGTTTGCGAACATTGATGAGGGACACACTGGCCATGATGCTGCTTGCGTTAATTGTTAGCT
>JAYVHZ010000285.1:0-5252 GCA_043770645.1 Undibacterium sp.
ATGGCAAGATCACCGTAATTTTTTCACCGTCTTGTAATGGGAACATATTCACAATCGGCTTGCCGCGTGAATTGCGTGAACCTTGTGGCACTTCCCAAACTTTCAACCAATACAAACGACCGCGATTCGAGAAGCACAAGATGTAATCATGCGTATTCGCGACGAACAATTGTTCAATCCAATCGTCATCCTTCGTTGCTGTCGCTTGCTTGCCGCGACCGCCGCGTTTTTGCGCTCGGTATTCAGACAATGGTTGCGACTTCATATAACCAGTGTGCGATAAGGTGACAACCATATCGACAGGTGTAATCAAATCTTCTGTTTCAAGATCGGTCGCATTCAAGACGATTTCTGAACGACGTGCATCTTTGTTGCCGATGCCGTATTCGTTCATGCAAGCTGTCATTTCGTCAGTAATGATGACGGTAACACGTTCTGGCTTAGACAAAATATCCAAAAGATCGGCGATCTCTGCCATTACGTCTTTGTATTCATTAACGATCTTGTCTTGCTCCAGGCCTGTCAAACGTTGCAAACGCATTTGCAAGATTTCTTGAGCTTGATCATCGGACAACTTATACAGACCATCAGTCTGTATACCGTAGTGCTTAGGCAAACTCTCTGGGCGGAATGCTTCGATGCCAGCTGGATTATCGGCGGCAGTACGCGTCAACATTTCACGCACCATGGAGCTATCCCAAGCACGCGTCATCAATTCTTGCTTCGCGATCGGTGGCGTTGGCGCCGCTTTAATAATCGCGATGAAATCATCGATATTTGCCAAGGCAACAGCCAAGCCTTCCAAGACATGACCACGATCGCGTGCTTTGCGTAATTCAAATACAGTGCGACGTGTGACGACTTCGCGACGATGCGACAAGAAGCATTCCAGCATTTGCTTCAGGTTCAACAGCTTCGGCTGACCATTGACCAGCGCGACCATATTCATACCGAAGGTATCTTGCAATTGCGTTTGCTTGTACAAATTATTCAAGACGACTTCTGGCACTTCGCCACGCTTCAATTCGATGACAACGCGCATACCGGACTTATCTGATTCATCGCGAATATCAGAAATACCTTCGAGTTTCTTATCGCGTACATTTTCGGCGATACGCTCTAGCAAGGACTTCTTATTCACCTGGTAAGGCAACTCATCAACGATGATGGCTGTGCGCCCTTCTTTGCCGTATTCTTCGAAGTGGGTCTTAGCTCGCATCACCACGCGACCACGACCAGTACGATAACCATCGCGTACGCCAGACACACCGTAAATCAAACCAGCTGTCGGGAAATCTGGTGCAGGAATGATTTCAATCAATTCATCAATCGTGCATTCTGGATTGCGCAGGACATGCAAAGCACCATTGATGATTTCAGTAATATTGTGTGGCGGAATATTGGTTGCCATACCAACCGCAATGCCGGAAGATCCATTGATCAGCAAATTCGGAATACGTGTCGGCAAAACGGATGGTTCTTTTTCTTTACCGTCGTAGTTAGGGACGAAATCGACAGTTTCTTTATCGATATCAGCCAAAATTTCATTGGCGATTTTATCTAAGCGACACTCAGTATAACGCATCGCCGCGGCATTATCGCCATCGACAGAACCGAAGTTACCCTGACCATCGACGAGCGTGTAACGCAAAGAGAAATCCTGCGCCATCCGCACTAAAGTATCGTAAATTGAAGCATCACCATGCGGGTGATATTTACCCATGACTTCACCGACCACACGCGCACATTTGACGAATGGGCGGTTGTAGACATTATTCATTTCATGCATCGCGAACAAAACGCGTCTATGCACGGGCTTCAAACCATCACGCACATCCGGTAAAGCGCGACCGACGATCACGCTCATGGCGTAATCGAGGTAGCTCTTGCGCATTTCTTCTTCAAGGGAAATCGGGAGTGTTTCTTTTGCGAATTGATCCATTGGCGGTCAGACTTGTCTAAGTGCTTACTCAGTTCTTAATTAAGTGTTAAAAATAAGTGCTCAAAAATACAGCAGTAAGCTTGGTTAAAATAACAAGCCAGCACTAGGCTGGCGGAAGACCTGCATTTCTTTACTAAACAATCACACCTCACTCATTTAAATTGAGGCTACAACATTTAGTGTTCAACTGCTCATTTTAACACGGCTACTTCAAGCAATAAGCGTTTTTCTAGATCTTAAAAACCAGCAAAAACACCCCCAGAAGAAGCGCCAAACAAAATTCTCTGGAATCCAGACAAGTCTTTCAGAAACAATCGCAGTCCTAAGGACAATCTACATTGGCACTATATGTTGTCAAAAAAAGACACAAATTCCCTTCACGCAACTCAGTGCAGATAACATTTTATGGAACTCAATTGGACTTATGGCAAACTCTTTCTGTCGCAATGCACAAGATTATCCAAAAAATTAGAAGAGTTCTGCTATGCCAGTCACACTGTTGTCATTGAGCACGTGTTAAAATTCTACTTTTACAGATTTTGCATCTTGCACTTTTGCATCTTTTAGCGCATTTCTTGCGTACATTCTCAACCGAGGAAAAATATATGAAACTTTTAGTCAAGCTCGCGATTGCTGCAACAGCAGTAGCTTCTTTTTCTGCGTCTGCCCAAACGATTACTGACATCAAAGCAAAAGCACCACATAGCGCTTATGTTCAAGATGCACGTGGCATTATTGTTCGCGATCCGTTTGGTTTGTGCTGGCGCACTGGGTATTACACACCGGCAGATGCAGTGGCAGGATGTGATTTACCTTTAGTTCCACCAGCTCCTCCAGCACCACCAGCACCACCAGCACCAATTGCACCACCTCCACCACCGCCAGCACCACCAGCGCCACCAGCGCCAGTTCCAACCTCGGAAAAAGTAACTTTTGCAGCAGATGCTTTCTTTGATTTCGACAAAGCAATCTTGAAACCAGAAGCGAAAGTTAAATTGGATGACATGGCTTCTAAATTGAAAGATGTCAATCTGGAAGTTATCGTCGCAGTTGGTCACACCGACTCTGTTGGTACTGATGAATACAATCAAAAACTGTCCATCCGCCGTTCAGACGCAGTGAAGGCTTACATCATTAGTCGTGGCATCGATGCAAAACGTGTTTTCTCTGAAGGCAAAGGCGAAAAACAACCAGTTGCTGATAACAAGACTAAAGATGGACGTGCAAAAAACCGTCGCGTTGAAATCGAAGTGGTTGGTACACGCACTATCACCAAATAATTTTGCGTCCTTATTTGTGTCAGCATTGACGTAAATAGTGCTACGTAAAGAAAACCCGCTTCGGCGGGTTTTTTTATGAACGATAGAAAACGCATAAGCTTCTTTTCCAGCAAACACTGGCGAAATCAACTTCCATCCATATTTACTCTAAAATAGCGTTTACTGTACGCATTTTAAAATTCGTAAATTCTGCACTCGATTCAAAACCACTGTGAAGAGTCATCATGTCAATCACCCATTCAAGAACTGAAAATACCAATGTCGATCCTGCTGAAATTCAAAAATTTAGCGATTTGGCACATCGCTGGTGGGATCCAAGCTCAGAATTCAAACCTTTACACGAGATAAACCCATTGAGATTGGAGTGGATTAATAACTTAGCACCTTTAGCAGGTAAGAAAGTTATTGATATTGGCTGTGGTGGTGGGATTCTGGCTGAGTCGATGGCGAAGAGAAAAGCCGATGTCACCGGCATCGATTTATCAGATAAAGCACTGAAGGTAGCCGATCTGCATAGTCTCGAATCAGGCATTCAAATTCGCTATGAAAAGATCGCTGCTGAAGACATGGCGGAACGAGAAAGTGAGCAATATGACGTCGTGACCTGTATGGAAATGCTGGAGCACGTGCCCGATCCAGCATCTATCATTCGAGCTTGCACAAAGCTAGTTAAGCCAGGTGGGAAAGTGTTCTTCTCAACAATTAACCGCAATCCCAAGGCTTATTTATTCGCCATTATCGGTGCGGAGTACTTGTTACAGATGCTACCTAAAGGAACTCATGATTACGAAAAATTCATCACGCCTGCCGAATTAACACAAAATATCCGCAATGCTGGACTCATCGTCGATACGATGAAAGGCATGAGTTACAACCCTTTAACAAAAATTTACTCACTCAATCAAGACACGAGCGTAAATTATTTAGTCGCCTGCACTCGCCCCTTATGATTACACCAAAAGCAGTTTTGTTCGACCTTGATGGTACGCTTGCCGACACCGCTCCTGATTTAGCGGCAGCCGTCAACTTAATGCGCATTAAGCGGAACTTTAATCCAGCACCTTATCTTAGCTTACGACCATTTGCCTCGCCTGGCGCGCGCGGCCTCATCGGTGCAGGATTTCAAATCGCGCCCGAGCATCCAGATTATGAGGACATGCGCCTAGAGTTCCTTGCTAACTATGAATCGGCGATTGCCGTCCACAGCAAATTATTTTCCGGTGTTACAGAGTTACTGAATGGACTTGATCAACTACAAGTCGCTTGGGGCATCATTACCAACAAAGCAGAAAGATTTACAACCCCGCTGATTCCCCAAATCGGGCTAGAGAACGCCGCATGCGTTATTTCGGGCGATACCACTTCACATGCCAAGCCACACCCAGAGCCACTTTTAGAAGCAGCACGAAGAATTCAATTACCACCATCTGAATGCTGGTACGTTGGCGATGATTTACGTGACATCCAAGCTGCACAAGCGGCAAACATGACAAGTATCGCTGCAGCTTGGGGCTATTGCGGCGCGATGGAACCCACCCACTGGAAAGCTGATGCGATACTTGATTCCCCGTTGGAATTACTAGAATTAGTCCGCGGCAAAATATTACAAACCCAGACCGCGGAAATAAATAGTTGAAACTTGGAGCACTTGCCCCATATGGAGTATACTTAGTACTGCTTTGGGGTCGACCTGGTTTCGACAGGGGTTGCAAAGCAGAGCAGGGCATACCGAGGCCAGACTACCTCGTAAATACAATCTGAAATATATAACTGCAAACGATAACTCGTACGCATTAGCAGCTTAATCGCTCGCTAACTCTTAACCGCTTCTTCCCTAGGGCGGGCTGGTAACAGCTTAGAGTCATTTATAGGGAATCGTTTCAAGTTGGGTTACTTAGCTTGAAACTAAATAATAGGTAACTCGTTTTGCCGCAGCGTGTGCGTCCGCGTCGTCAAGATTAAATTAAATGACAGCACTAAGTATGTAGAACTGTCTGTAGAGTGCTCTTGGACGCGGGTTCGATTCCCGC
>JAYVHZ010000286.1:0-2421 GCA_043770645.1 Undibacterium sp.
CGCGACGTGTAAAGGTCGAGTTAGACCTCGGGACAAATACCATGCGAGCCAAGCACTGACTGAAAGTGCCAGTAGCGACATTAAGAGCTCGATGGTGAAGCGGTGTTTCTGCTTACTCAACAAATAGGACTTGGTCATGGTGACGCGGACATAACCTAACACCGCCTGACTCTTTTCTTTGCTTGGATCAAGCCGATATGCATCGTCATGCTTTTCACTATGCAAATTAATCCACACAAGATGACGCCGGATCGGCATCTCTACAAAATCACTTTCAGGTTTGGCTTTGCCTGGATTTTCTACATGGCTGAGTTCGTTTTTGTTGCTATCAAAAATATCGATGCGATAGACGCTGCGATCCGATTGAATCACACCGTAAATCATTTGCTTAATGCCTTGCATATTACCAGCGATGATGTTGTATTCGACGCCATCGGCTAATGCTGTAGTGATGGTCTTTGCACGGGCATTGAGTTCTTCTTCGACTTCCTTTAGACGGGCGTAATAGGAATAAGAAATAAACGAGAGAAATAAATACACGACAGGAAAAATGGCGATCACCATCAGGCGCGTGCGTATGCTCCAGCTACGCCATTGCAAGATGCTGCTGACGATGCCAGCTTGCTTAAGTGGCTGATTCATCTCAGTCTCAAGGCTCGATTAGGCCGTGCTTCATCGCCAGTTTGGTAATCAAAGCTGGTCGATGTATGCCTAATTTTTCCTTCACCGCCTGACTGATATTACTGATGGTTTTTTGTGAGAGATCGAGCTTTTCGGCGATCTCCACATTGGTTAAACCTTCTGCCATGAGTTTGAAAATTTCCAAACTACGCTCATCAAGCAAAGTCTGCGGTGAAGCATCGCCGCGCACCGACAGATTGGCGAGACGTTCGGCAATTTGCGGCATGAAGTAAAGTTGGCCTTGACTCGCGCGTTGCACTGCCACCGCCAAGTCGGCTGGGTCACAGTCTTTGGTCACAAAGGCTTTCGCACCTAAGCGATAGGTTTCTTTGATTAAGGCATCTTGATCAAACTGGCTCAAAAACACGATTTGCGCTTCTGACTGATTTTCCAAAATATGTTTAGCCGCGTCAAGGCCAGTCATCTCCGCACCAAAACGAATATCGAGCACGACCACATCGGGTCGCAATGCCGCAAATTGCTCCACAGCCTCCTGCGGTGTTTTGGCTTGACCCACGACTTCCATTCCTTCTGCGGCTAAGGACATGGCAAAACCGGTCATGACAATAGGATGGTCGTCGGCCAATAAAACTCGAATAGCTTTACTTTGGTTTTGTTGATGATCGCTTACGTGATCTTGATTTGACATCTTTCTCTCCCTGTTTGATGCGGATATTGGCACCAAGATACTTACGAATGGAAAGCATTTTACTAGTAAATAGCAATTTCCCTGCGTTTTATTGCTAGTTAATAGCAAATATTTGTCGTTTTTTGGAAATAGCTAAGTGATTGATTTTATGGAGATATATAGTCAACAGCACGAAAAATACCCGAAAGAGGAATAACTAAGTCAAATATTCTCCTTTTATTTTGCTAGTTACTAGCATATTATATTTCTAACGATGAGCAACAAATGACTCCAAGCAGATTCAACAGCACATCGTGAAGCTGCCAGCAATGGCGATTCTTATCTTCAATTTCACCTTATCAGGAGTTCATCATGACTACGCACAGCTACGGACAAGCTCAGTATGGACAGGCACCGAAGAGAAAAATGTCTTCCTTAATCATTACTGGGGTTTTGCATGCTATCGCTTTAGGATTAGGTTTGCAGGCAACCAATGTAATTGACATTCGTGAGCCAACGATCATCGAATTAACACAGGTCAAACCACCAATCGAGACACCAGATCCTGAAAAACGCCAAGAATTACCTAAGACTTTGCCGACCATACCTATGATCTTGCCACCGCTCGTCAAATCAGAACGCAATGAGGATTCACCCATTACCGTGGTTGAAAAAAACGATATAGAACTGGGAACATTTAAAACGACGCCACCCACAAACACTGGCGGTGGCACGAGCGAAATTGCCCTTCCACGCGCACCTGTTCATATCGCAGCACAAGTCGATTCCAATGCCTGCGAAAAACCAGAATATCCCGCCAGCTCGCTTCGGATTGGTGAGGAAGGCACGGTCAACTTAGCGATGCTAATTGGCGTTGATGGTCGGGTGTTAGAAAGTAAAGTAGAAAAATCCAGCGGTTCACGGGCACTCGATAAAGCGGCGATTCAAGGTTTGAGTTTATGTAAATTTAAGCCCGGCTCTGTGGATGGCACCCCCGAAAAATCATGGGCGAAGTTACAATACGTTTGGACCATTAATTAATGAATTATCCAATTGATTAATTAACTACGCAGCAGATCAAATTCATCGCTACACCCCACAGTCGAACAATA
>JAYVHZ010000287.1:0-9577 GCA_043770645.1 Undibacterium sp.
TTGCTTACAACAAAATTACCAGTGCTGATGGTCGCTGGCTTTGCTATATCTTCGATAATCCATCGGATGCGTTGACGCTTGAAGGCGGATCTGGGAGTGGAGACAGCGGCGGGCCTGTTCTTATTGAAGTTGAGAAGCAATGGTTATTGGCCGGATTGACTTCATGGACCGATCTTCAAAGTACCAACAGAACACCCGGGCGCTATGGCCAAGTCAGTTGCAATGTCCGGCTGAGCCATTATCAAGAATGGATAGCAGGGGTTATTTCCGTGCAGCGGTAATGTGTGATGTACTGGGAAATTGAGTAGCCGTCAGCATGAATTCATAGGTGAGGAAAAACAATTAGCTATTCGCGTCGATGACGTTGATTGCTGCATTTTTTGTCGGTTTGTTTAAATCAGGTTGTTGTAAGGTGTAACCAATTTTGGCTAAGCCTGATTCGAGTTTCCAGAGAGTGGAAACAAATTGCCAAATTTTTGATGCGCGGGTATCTTTGCAAATTTTTAAATTTAATCGCGTTAGGGATCGTCATTGGAGAACCAAATTTCATCACAGTGGTGCCTTGTTGGGAACATAAAGGATAAACGCTCTTATGGTCTAAATGGGCTCGAACAAAGAACTGGCACTAAGCACTACTCAGCGGGGACAAAAGTGTTCTGTTTGCCTGTGCAGTGGGGAGATGGTTACGAGAAAATTGTTGTAGTCGGCAGGCATCGCGGCTCAAAGAAATTTTCTAAAATGATTATACGATCAGAATGGATAACAAATTGGCGTGCAAAAGTTGTTTACTCGCCCGAAGTAATTCGGTTCCTTACACAAGATGAGTTTCGAAATTGGGCGTCAGAGGAAGAAGTGAAGCAGCACATTGAATTTTTAAAAGAGAACTATGAGCCAAGTATTCCCTAACTGGATGGTCGATCGGACAGGCTGCGATGTGGCTCGGTATTTTATAAAATTGTGGGCGGCCGTCCGCGCATTGTTGCGTTAAGCATCAACATGAAGGCACTACTTCTTTCGTTGTTATTTGTCCCTATCCTTGCTTTTGCAACCGATACTATGAAAATTGATCGATCAGGAAATCCAATACTTACCCAATACAGCGAAGAGGGTTTCGTTGACTGTGTGCTTCGAATCGTCGATCTTACGGAGACGAGTACACATTACCGGTTTCGTATCCAAGCATCATTCGACGGCGAAATAGTGGGTATGAATGTGTCTGTGATCAAGAACATTCAAGGAGGATTCGACCAAGAGATGAATCTAAAAAGGGAGAATGTTTACAGGCGTGGCGTTACGTTTTATCGTGCAGGAGCTGAAAGCGACCGCCTGATTTCGGCACTGGCGTTGAAGTATAGTGGTGAGAAGAAGGCTCTTCAAATGGTGAATGAGGAGTCGTTCACGGCAATCGCACTTCATCAGGGTGAATTGAATATGGAGGCGGCACCCATCAAGATTAAGATTTTTGGACGTGATGCGGATCCTGTAGATGAGGATGCGTATTACGAATCTTTTTTTAATCTCGATCTGAGGAATCGACTGGTTTTTTGGAATGAAAAAGATCAGGATTATCGCAAGCCTCTGATCCAAGGGCTTTCAAGATAATGCTCAACAGGATGATTGTTTAGACTAACCAGTTGATCAGGATCGCGAATGAAATTCTCATTCAATTTGCATTCGGTGGTCGTGTTCCGATCACTTCCGCGGTCGACATAACTCGGAATCTAAGCATATGGAAATATTCAAAGACGGCAGTCTCATTATTTGGGATGAGGATGAGCTTGAGCGAGCTGAAAAAGAGCTTGATCCTGAACAGGTTACATCGCTCAGGGTAGGGGCGAAATGTTACAGTGAAGTTGGACTCGCTAACTTGTATAAGCGTATCGCTCAGTACAAAAACATCACTAGCATTTCAGTTGCGGATGATAGGATTCGTGATCCAGATATGCCTAGCGTCAAAGCTGAGTTTGAGAAGCTTTTTCCGAACGCAAGATTTGAATGGAGTTATGATTTACTGGTAGATGGAAAGCACGGTAGATAGATTATTTCCAGCAATTTCTGAAACATCGTGGCCTTTGGCAATTCGATTCGCAACAAGTTGCTCGTCGCCTTGGCGAGCGTTTTACATTACCGATGTTTTGGTTCAATACGCGCGTCTTGTATGCATTATGAAAAATTGAGATGCATCCGCATTTTAAAGAGGCCGCTGATTGTGCCCAAAAAAAGGGCGCTAAAAAATTAGCGCCCTTCATTCCTAATGCCGTTCAGTTAATCTCAAAATATCGAGACGTCATCCCTGCGAAGGTACACTACTGTCCGGAATAATTTTTTGACAGTCTTGGCTAAATCTCCCTTCTCCCGCAAGCGGGAGAAGGGTTGGGGATGAGGGAGTTTCAGGTTTGATTAATGATATTTAAGAATCTAAAAAGCGATTTCTTCACCACTTCGCCTTAAAAATTACGATGCAGCTTCTGAACCACCCTCACCCTAACCCTCTCCCGCTCGCGGGAGAGGGAATATTTACGGCCACCACCTATCGTTCTTTTTCAAGTCCATTCAAACAACGTCATCGTGCTAGTCAATCACCATCGACGTTTCCCGAATATCCCAAATATTATTCCAGACAGTAGTGTGCGAAGGCAGGGATCCAGTGTCTTTAGGCTTTTACGCCGCTGGATTCCCGCCTTCGCGGGAATGACGATACGTGGAATTCAGGCTTAACTGCACTGCATTAGCCCTTCATTCCTACTTTCACACCACTAACTTAGTTGTGCAATGGCCAGCAAATATGCTGTTCTTCGTCATGCGCTCGGGGCATAGTGATGATCGAAGGCGTACTCGCTGCCGGGGCAACTGCACGTGGATCCAAGGCACGTGTTGCGATATCAGCCAACTCGTCCCAGTGCGCTTTATTGCTGCCACTAGATTTGCCAGCAAACAGTGATTTCAAAGATTTTATTTCAGATCGAACAAAAGCTTTGCCATCGTCATTGCCAGCTGCATTCATACGATTCACTAGCACAGTCAAATAATTACGTTGCAAAGTGCGACGAGCTTGCGTGCTGTTTGAGTCTGTATAAATCGAGCTGCGTAAATCGCCCAATAATTCAGCATAGCTGTACGCCTTGTCACCTGCTACCGCTTCTTGTTGAATTAAGCGCGAGCTGCGGCTGACACTCGTCATGTTAGTCAGTACCGACATTTGTGCTGCAGCCAAACGTGTTGCAGGCTCGGATGGACGTAAGCGTTGGGTAATCGCCGGTTCAAACAACCATGTTGGTGTCGAGAGCACTTGTTCACTTAAAAACTTGACAGCTTGTTTTTGACGGTCTTTTGATAAGGGCGTAAAGACTGCGCCTTCTTGACTGCCGTGCTTGTTGTGATTGTCATAGCCACCGATGACGCCAACCACGTGACCGATTTCACGTTGCCATTGTCCCCATGTTGCAGCGTACAATTCTTCCAAGGTCTTATCATCACGATTGGCTTTGGTTGCCATTTTCGGCAGCATTTTTATGATGCGTTGCAGATTCTTGATGCCCAGTGTCGTTGCTAAGACCGGGTCTGCGTCACCAACCGCTTCGGTTTGTTCGCCAAAATCACCTTCGCCTTTGGTCGCTGTGAAACGCAGCCAAGGCTTACTATCTTGTTCGCGTATCCACGACTGCAATGTTGGCAATTCTTCTTCTGAGGTTTTTGCGTTTGGAATCGGCGTGTAGCCCCAACGTGTTGCGAAGATATCGTAAGGTCCAATTTTCGGAATCAATAAAGCTGGATCAATCTTGTCTTCTGGTTGTACCAAATAATTAAAGCGGCTGTAGTCCATCAAGGTCGATACATGGCTCATTTCTTTGAGGAATTTCGCATCACGCAATTTGGCAGTTGGATATAAAGAGCTCGATTTCATGTTGTGTGGAAAACCCAATGAATGTCCTACTTCATGGGTGACGACATAGGCGACTAGATCACCCATCAGGCTATCTGGCAATGGCAATTTTTGAGCGCGTGGATCGACTGCACCTGCTTGGGTAACGTACCAATCGCGTTGTAACTGCATGATGTTGTGATACATCACGATGTTCGCATTCAAAATTTCACCGCTACGTGGATCGGCTATATGTGGGCCATAGGCGTTAGGGATTCTTGATGGAACCCAGCGAATGATGCTGTAACGGACATCATCCGGGTCGAACTCAGGATCTTCCTCTTTAGTTGGAAATGGACGCGCCTGAATCGCGTTTTTAAAGCCCGCAGCTTCAAACGCGACATTCCATTCTTCTACGCCTTTTTTCACAAAAGGTACTAACCATGTTGGTGTCGATTTATCGATGTACCAAATAACTGGCTTGACTGGCTCAGACAAGGCAGCGTTAGGATCGATTTTCTCTAAGCGCCAACGAGAAATTAAACGATCAGTTTTGATGCCATGTTCTGCAGTACCAAAATCGACTTTGCTCATACCAAAGAAACCAACGCGATCATCGGCTAAGCGCGGCATCATTGGTTTTTCAGGTAGTTGGATAATGTTGTAAGCCACATCGACACTGGCACTGCGTGCAGGGGGGGCTGGCATCGCTGGGATACCTGGAATAGTCGGCATCGGCGTAGGGGATACCGTGTAGGTATGGATCGCATCAACACGGACACTGCCAGCAAAGGATTTACTGCGATCAACATAGCTACGTGTCGCATCCATTCCCGCAGCGCGTAAGGTTGTGCGGGCAGAAAAATCACCGACTTCACTGGTAAATAAACGACTGACTTCGAAAACGGGCGCGCCGTCTTTGGAATACGCTTCTACTGGGAATGACGCCAAGATCGCATCGCGTTGCGAGCCTTCAACCGCGGGCGTGATTGCGCTACCAGGTGCGCTGACAAATGCATGAGAGACGCTTTGGAAATACACTTTATTCGATTTGAGTGTAAAACGAATAACTTCCTCATTCAAGGCTTTACCGACATGATCCACATTATTCGGTACCGCGCTCGCTGTTGCAACCATCAATAAAGGTTTGTTCAATAAGGATTTTGACAGTTCAAAATACAGTTTGCCTTTAATCGTATGGAGTTTGATTAGTCCATTTTGCGTCTTGGCTTCACCAGTGATGACTTTGTCGTAGGGCTTTATTTCACCTGGAACTTCCGGTGCAGGACGAGCAGCAGGGGCGCCGCTTGGTGCTACATCCGTTGCCGTAGCTGGCGGTGTAGTTGGTGTTTGCGCAATTGCGCTAAACGAATGCATGGCAAAGCTCAAGCCGATTAGGTAAGGTAGTTTTTTAATGTGCATCATGTCTCACTTGGTTAAGGTTTAATTGATTAAAATCATTTTTAGTTTATTAGGCATCTGGGTTTGGCCATAGCATTTCGCATATCGAAAGTGCACAAATAAAATTTTAAGCGCTCTTTAGAAACGACGTTCTTTTATCTCCGTAAAAAGCTAGAGGTGCAAAAATAGGTGCAAAGACATCCATCGCGGATGACACTGGCATCGACACTGTACTGAACAAATTTTGACAAAAATAGCGATCTTGATACTTCAGACGCTCTTAAGTCGGGGCACTTCTAATCCAATTCACATCACATAAGGCGTTTGCATATGCTCTTTATAAGCTTTGCGTTGCTTAGTGTGTCCAATCGCTGACTTAGTTCAACCCAGATTTCTCATTAGGCGCGTGGTCGATGCTATTTGAGGGCTGGCGGCGCATTTTCGGCCATTTCATGTTGACAATTCCTAGGAACTTGCCGATTTAGGGTTGCGCTTCACTAATCTCAACAACAAGGCTTAAGCACCACGCCCAGCAACGGGCACCCGTAAATCATCCAAATAATCACGCGCAATATTCACGCTACAAGACACGCCTAGATGTTGTCTTTGATTTTGCAACCATTGCTGCGCGCTGCTTTTTCCTAGATCGCGCAATTGGTAAATTAATTGGGCATCGGTTTGTGATTTGCTCGCGGCGGGATAGGCTTCTAGCTCTTCGCCACCATCGATGCGGTGCATGAGCACGTCTTTGTAACGCTTGGGGTCGAGCTTGCCTTCGGCTAGCAGACGCTTTACGAAATCAATCGCTCGCATCTCCGCAATGAGGGCGGCGTTAAACGTCATTTCGTTGAGTCTGTCTAAAATGTCGGCTGCGGTTTTTGGAACATTATCGCGTCGTATTGGATTGATTTGTACCAGTACCACATCGCGGCTTTTGCATTCATAGATAAGGGGATGAATTGCTGGGTTGCCCGAATAACCGCCATCCCAATAATGTTCGCCTTCAATTTCAACCGCGCGAAATACGGTGGGTAGACAGGCGGATGCCATTAGCGCGTCGGCTGTTAGGCGCTGACCGCTAAAGACTTCGGCCTTGCCATCGCTGACCTTGGTCGCCACCACAAATACCTTCATGGATTTGCACGCTGCCAGTCGTTCAAAATCGATGTGGCCTTGCAGAAAAACTTTGAGTGGATTGATGTCTAAGGGATTACTTTGATAGGGCGAAATCGCATTGCTCCATAGGCTACCCATGGATTCGGTGAATAGTTGTGAGGGAGACTTCGCACCGACGACCGCGGCCATACCGCCAAACAGCATATCGAATGGTACGCGCTGTGCCTGCGCCAGACTATTTTGCAAAGCGCCCATGTGGATCACGCCGTCCCAAAAATCCTTGAGTGATTGCCGCGCCGCATCGCGCTTTGCTAGATCGGATTTTTTATCGGCGAGGGCAAAGCCATGCGCCATTGCGACTGCATTCATGGCGCCGGCGCTGGTGCCACTGATACCTTCAAAGCGGATTTGTCCGTCTTCTAGCAGGGCATCCAATACGCCCCAGGTGAATGCGCCATGCGAGCCTCCGCCTTGTAATGCGAGATTGACGATTGCTTGTTGATTGGCTTTGGCATTTACATTCACAGCTGTCCTCTTGGATCTTTTGTTCAATTTGCGCGTTGGTCGGAAACAACGCGAACAGAGTATAGCCCTTGTTGAAATTCAGGTGTACGCACTTGTTGCCAGACACGATTCTGATAAGCTAAGCGCAGGTTTTGAATTGAATCGTTTCGAAAGGATTAACACCATGAATACCGCAGATGCAGTCCAACTCCTTGTCGCGCAACTCAAATCCTTGGGGCTCGATTCCTACCGCAAGACGATGTTGAAGCATGGCGCGCAAGAGCCGATTTTTGGCGTCAAAATCGAAGAGATGAAGAAGCTAATGAAGCCATATAAAAACGATTTGGCTTTTGCTTGCGCTTTGTTCGATACCGGTATTTATGACGCGCAATACATGGCGGGTTTGCTGGCCGATGGTAGCAAGATGACAGAGGCGCAATTACAGCATTGGGTTGAGAGAGCGAATTCGCATGGGATACGCGAATACAGTGTGGCGTGGGCCACGGCCGAAAGTCCGTTTGCGGTGTCTTTGGCGCTGACATGGATCGATTCCGATGACGCCGAAATCGCGGCTGCTGGGTGGTGTGTCTTGAGTAGTTATATCGCTGTGACCACAGACGCGGAGATGGATCTGACGCTATTGCAGAAACTGCTCAAGCGCGTGGAAAGTCAAATTCATCAAGCACCGAATCGAGTGCGGTATTGTATGAATGGATTTGTGATTGCGCTCGGGTCTTATGTTTCCTCCTTGAGTGATGCTGCTATCGATGTGGGCAAAGTGATAGGCAAGGTGATAGTTGATGTGGGTGATACTTCTTGCCAAGTGCCGTTCGCACCAGATTACATTGCCAAAGTTGCCCAGCGTGGTAGCTTAGGGAAAAAACGTAAGACTACAAAATGTTGAGTCAATTTTTGCGGTGTGGCTTTTGATATTTGCATCTGTTTATTCTCCTAAAATAGAAGCTAGTCATCTCGTATCCTTGTTAGAATTCATGTTGAATAGTGAAACTTAATTTGCTTGTACGTATGGAGAGTTGATGGACGATTTTATTGAAATTTATGATGGTGCTTTAAGCCCTGAGTTTTGCAAAAAAATGATTGCTGCGTTTGACCGTAGTCCACATTTGATTCAAGGTAAAGCTGGCGGATTAGTTGATACCAGTAAAAAGATTAGTAGCGATCTTTTGTTAAACGCCCATGCGGAATATGCGGATTTGTTGCAGCATATTTCCACGGTCACAGCGCAGTATGTTGCGCAATACATGGAGAAGTATCGCTTCGCGCTCATTGCGCCGTTGGCCTTAACGCTACCGCATCCTGTCACCGGTGTACCGACTGGGTTGACCGATGAAAATTATGATGAACTCGCTGCGGGCAAAACTTCTGACTTGATGCAATACCTGTATCGGCTCGGCACCATACAAGCACAAAAATATCCTATGGGCAGTGGCAACTACCGTTATTGGCATTGCGAGGTGTTTCCGATGGCGCCACATAATGAGCAATTGCATCGTAGCCTGCTGTTTATGTACTATTTGAACGATGTGGAAGAGGGCGGTCAGACTGAGTTTTATTATCAGAAAAAAGCAATTGCACCACGCACAGGGCGGATGGTGATTGCTCCTGCTTATTTCACGCATACTCATCGCGGTTGTGTACCGGTCTCTGGCGACAAATATATTTTGACTAGCTGGGTGCTGATGCAGAGGGCGGAGCAACTCTATGCCTCGGCATAAATCGATTGCGTGAATTAGCTCAGTTACTACCTGCACTTCGTGTTCGAATCGTTGAAGATGGACCTTGTCTTTTTTGTGCGAGATTTTGGTCGGGATTAGATAAAGAAAAAAGCCGTCGACATCGACGGCTTTTTTGTACTTCTCATTTTGATCAACGAACGTGGTAAGGATTAGTTATCCACGTTCATTTCTACTCATGAAGTTTATTGCACTACCGCTTTCACACTTGCACCACTGACTGTTGCATAGGCATTGACTAACAAGTAGTAAGTGCCAGCTGCTGGTGCACTGAAAGTGATGGTTTCTGTATTGGTAGAGCCATCAGATTTCTTCGTGTAGCTAGTTGTGGTTGGTGCCGTTGTCATACGTGCGTACAAGTCACCGTCACCAGTGCCGCCAGACAATGTGAATGTCAGACTAGTTTTGCCAGAGGGAACAGTGATGTAGTACAGTTTAGATGCATTGGTAGCCAAGCTTACGCCTTGTGCTGTGCCGCTGACTAAAGCTGTGCCGCTTGGTGGCGTTGTACCTGTTTGGTAGCTAGCAACGATCGATGCGCCACTAACCGCTGCATAGGCATTCGCTAACAAGTGATAAGTGCCAGCTGTTGGTGCGGCGATCGTGATGGTTTCTGTGTTTGTTGCACCATCAGATTTCGCTAAGAAATTTGTGGTTGTTGGTGCTGAACCCAGTTTTGTGTACAAGTCACCGTCACCAGTGCCACCACTCATTTTGAATGTCAAATTCGTTGCACCAGTTGGTACCACGAAAGTGTAGGCTGCACTTGCGCCAGTCGCTGCAGAGAAGGATTTTGCAACGTCTTTAGTCAATTCGCCACCGGTTGGAGGCGTCACTACATCACCATTCAAGAACTGGATGTTGACAAATTTGTTGACGCCAGATGGGATGCCAGTAATTTTGCCGGTTAAGGAATTATTGACAATCGCTGTCGTGACTT
>JAYVHZ010000288.1:0-7554 GCA_043770645.1 Undibacterium sp.
AAACCACTGCTCAGTTTACTGCAACTCAATGATGCAGGTGTGCGTAGTGTGATGCAAGATTGGTTGCACAATGTGTATATTGCACCAGATGCTCCTACAGCGTTTGCCGAGCGTGCGAAATTGCCAGCAGGCGCTAGTTTCATTACCAAAGAAGGTCATTTAATAAGTGCGAACAGCGTACGGTTTTACGCTGCAGATTCTGAGCAAGACGGTGTACTCGCACGTCAGCAAGAAATTGAAAACATTACGAAACAAGCTCGAGCTCAACACTTGTTGGCGGACGAAGGCAAAACCCGTGCGGTGCGCGCAGAGGCTTTGTTAAGCCAAGCAACTCAGGCTTTACAAGAGTTGCGTGTGCGTGTCGCTGGCTTGACGCAAGCAGTTCACGGTCTACAAATCGAGTACATGAAGTTGGCTGAAGTACAGGAGCGCTTCAATCAACGTAGCACACAGATTCATTCAGACTTGGCTGAAATTGCTGAGCAAGAGCAAGAACAACAAACCGCGCGTACAGAATCAGAAGCGAAGTTTGAAGAGCTCGACATCGCCCTCGCTGAAATGCAGGAAACGCATGAAGATGGACAGACCGCTTTCCTCGAAAAAGAGCAACAATTGAGTGATGCACGTTCCCGCTTGCGTGATCTAGAACTGGCCGCACAAGAAGCGAGTTTTTCCGAGAAGACGCATCGCGTTAAGATGGAAGAACTTAAACGCAATATCTCAACTGCTTTAGAACAGTCTTCTCAATTGTTCGCAAACATGCAGCAAGGTCAGCTTGAATTGGAAAGCATGGATGAGCAAACCGCGCATGCTGGTTTGCAAACCCTGTTGGAGAAACGCAGTGATCAGGAACGCATCTTAGCTGATGCACGTCATGAGCTTGATCAATTAGCACAAAAACTGCGTCATGCAGAAGAATCGAAAATGCAAGTTGAACGCAGTTTGCAACCACAACGTGACCGCATCGTTGAACTGCAATTAAAAGAACAAGCGGCACGTCTCAATCAGGAGCAATTTGAAGAGCAGTTACGTAATTTTGAGGTCGATGAGACCGCGCTCGAAGAAAAGCTACACGACGACTTGAAACCATCCTATCTGCAAGGTGAAGTTACCCGTTTGACCAACGCAATCGCGGCGCTGGGCGCAGTCAATTTGGCGGCTTTGGATGAGTTGACGCAAGCAACCGAACGCAAGAATTTCCTCGATGCGCAATATGCCGATTTGACGGAAGCGATCACGACTTTGCAAGATGCGATTCATAAAATTGACATCGAAACACGGGATTTATTGCAAGATACATTCAATCGCGTAAATCATCATTTTGCCGAATTGTTCCCGATTTTGTTTGGTGGTGGTCAAGCGAAGTTGATTATGACGGGTGATGAAATTCTCGATTCAGGTGTGCAGGTAATGGCACAGCCACCGGGCAAAAAAAATGCAACGATTCATCTTCTCTCGGGCGGTGAAAAAGCATTGACCGCGACCGCTTTGGTGTTCTCGATGTTCCAGTTAAATCCAGCGCCGTTCTGCTTACTCGACGAGGTTGATGCGCCTTTGGATGATTCAAATACAGAGCGTTTCTGTAATATGGTGAAACGTATGTCTAGCAATACACAATTTTTATTTATCTCCCACAATAAGATTGCAATGGAAATGGCACAACAACTAATTGGTGTCACCATGCAAGAGCAGGGGGTTTCTCGAATCGTTGCCGTCGATATGGAATCGGCGGTAAGTTTAGTTGGTGAGGGCTAAGTAGTATGACGGATTTTCAATTAAGTTTGATCGCGGCAGGTGTTGCATTTGTCGTCTTGGTTTACATTTACAGTAAATGGCAGGAATATCGCGCTAGGAAAAGTGTTGATCGTGCGTTTTCTGGTGGGCATGAAGATGTCTTGATGAATGCACGAGATGATGCTGAGTTGGGGCGTCAAGAGCCACAATTTGATCAAGATGATTTGAATGATATTAGCGATGAAAATGCTGACACTGGTTTCAATGCAAATCCAGCTCAAAGCCCCAAAACTGATTTCGATGCCACCATGTATGGCAAAGAACTATCGGTAGATGACCTGATCGACTGTGTTATTCCATTAGAATTCGAATCGCCGATTCGGGGTGAAAAACTGCTGAAAGAAATCAGTGAGTTGAAATATGTCGGTCGCAAGCCCGTCCACTTTATCGGTTTAACCCATGAAGGCAAGCGTGATGAGGTCGCGCATGGCAGTATTTACACTGCGCTGTTTGCTGGCGTGCAAATGGTCAGTCGTAGCGGTCCATTGAATGAATTGGAATACTCCGAATTCGTTAGTAAATTGCGAGAAATTGCTGATCGTCTCAATGCCCATTCCGACGTACCCGACATGAATCGCGTGATGTCGAATGCGCGCGAGTTGCATCAATTCGTCGCCGAACACGATGCGCAACTGAGCGTTAATGTTTTATCGAATGGTGCGCCTTGGGATATCACGACGCTGTTGGGGGCCTTGGAGAAACAAGGATTTGACGTGCGCCCGGATGGCCGTTTGGTTATGCCAGATGGCGATGTCGGTAATCTATTCACGCTTTCTACCAATGTCAGTGCCAGCGAGAATGTCACTTCTAAATTAACCTTATTGTTAGATGTGCCTTGCGTATCGCCTGATTTAGAAGGTTTTGGCGTCATGGCAAAATGTGCACGCTCTTTAGCCTCTCGCCTTGGTGGATCCGTGGTTGATGATGGCAACAATCCTATTTCTGACCAAGCTTTAGCGGAAATCGCTGATCAGGTCCGCGAATTTTGTAATGCGATGGCGGTGGCTGAGATTCCAGCTGGATCACGTCGCGCCAAGCGCTTGTTTAGTTGATTGAGTAGTTAATTGAGTAGAGCGCTTTAACATGCAAAATGATTTATTTGCCGGTAATACTGCCCAGCAAACTGAGCGCGTAGAAGAGTCTTTGCCGGATTTGGCGCAGCGTTTGCGTCGTGAGTTAACGCAACATGGCTACAACTACTACACGCTGGATGCACCGACAATACCCGATGCGGAATACGATAAGCTCTTCCAGCAATTGCAAACGCTAGAGGCTCAGCATCCCGAACTAAAAACAACCGATAGTCCGACCTTGCGAGTGGGCGGTGCCATACTGCCGGAATTCTCTCAGGTACAACATGCGGTTGCGATGCTGTCTTTGAATAACGGCTTCGAAGACGAGGATGTGATCGCGTTTGACCGTCGTGCACGCGAAGGACTCGAACTCAGTCATCAAGATCTTGAATATGCCATCGATTTAAAGTTTGATGGTTTGGCGATTAATCTGCGCTATATCAATGGCGTTTTTGTACAGGCAGCGACGCGCGGTGATGGTTATACCGGTGAAGATGTCACTGAAAATATTCGTACAATTCGTAGTGTGCCATTACGATTGCGTTGTGAAAATCCGCCAGCAATTTTGGATGTGCGCGGTGAAGTCTTAATGTTTAAGGCTGACTTTGATAAGCTGAATCAGCGTCAACGAGATCTGGGTGGGAAAGAATTTGCGAATCCCCGCAATGCGGCGGCGGGTAGCCTGCGCCAACTAGATTCGACAATTACTGCTCAACGGAATTTGCGTTTCTTCGCCTATGGAATCGGCCTGTTAGAAGGTGCAGAATTGCCAGCCTCGCATCGTGCTTTGCTCGATTGGTATCAGAGTATGGGTATTCCGACATGTGAAGAAAAAGCCTTGGTCAAAGGTGCGGCTGCGCTGCTAGATTTTTATCGCAGCATACAAGAAAAACGCGCGCAGTTACCTTACGAAATTGACGGTGTTGTCTACAAGGTCAATCGCTTTGATCAACAAGCAACTTTAGGTTTTGTGTCCCGCGCACCGCGCTTTGCGATCGCGCATAAATTTCCGGCTGAAGAAGCTTTAACCACCGTGCTCGATATTGAAGTGCAGGTGGGTCGCACCGGTGCGATTACCCCAGTGGCACGTTTAGCGCCAGTGTTCGTCGGCGGCGTGACGGTAACCAATGCGACTTTACACAATGAAGAAGAAATTCAGCGCAAAGATGTACGCGTTGGTGATACCGTGATTGTGCGCCGCGCTGGTGATGTGATTCCAGAAGTCGTCGCCCCTGTTTTGGAAAAACGGCCAGAACAAACTAGCGTGTTTGTATTGCCGAAACAATGTCCGATTTGTGGTTCCGATATCATTAAGTTAGAGGACGAGGCGATTGCACGTTGTTCTGGCGGCTGGATCAAATGTGCGGCACAGCGCAAAGGTGGCTTGTTCCATTTCGCATCACGTAAGGCTTTGAATATTGAAGGCTTAGGCGAGCAATTGATCGAACAATTGGTCGACAAAAATGTGGTGACGACCGCAGCTGATTTCTACAAATTGGGCTTGATGGCATTAGCTGAGCTTGATCGTATGGCAGAAAAATCAGCGCAGAATGTGCTCGATGCTCTTGAGACTTCCAAATCAACCACTTTGCCACGCTTTATTTATGCGCTGGGAATTCGCCATGTAGGCGAGTCGACGGCGAAAGATTTAGCCCTGACCTTTGCCGACATGGAAATATTGATGGCGGCTACTGAAGAGCAATTGTTGCATGTGAACGATGTAGGCCCTGTGGTCGCGCAATCGATTATTCGCTTTTTTGCAGATCCTTTTAATGTCGAATTGGTGCGGCAGTTGATTGCGTCCGGAATACATTGGCCAGTAATAGAAAAATTGGATTTAAGTAGTGCTGTGTTTGCTGGTAAAACTGTGGTCCTGACAGGAACTTTGCCGACTTTGAGCCGAGAACAAGCTGGAGCACTGATCGAAAAGAATGGAGGCAAAGTTGCAGGTTCCGTCTCCAAGAAGACTAGTTTTGTGGTGGCCGGTGAAGATGCTGGAAGTAAGCTAATAAAGGCTCGCGAGTTGGGTGTTACCGTTCTGTCTGAGGAAGAGTTGCTTGCGCTCTGTGGTGAACGCCAATAAGTAGATGGTAGGTTGGTGCTGAACAAAGTGAAGCCCAACAAAACGTTGAAGTGATTCAAAAAAACTCAGTGTTTTGCGCAGCCATCGGTGGCAAATGTTGGGCTTGGCAGCCCAACCTACCGAGAATTGCAAGTAGGTTGGCGCAGAACAAAGTGAAGCCCAACAAAACGATGCAGTGATGCAGACAACTCAGTGCTTTACGCAGCCATAGAATGCCCATGCTGGGCTTGGCAGCCCAAGCTACCAAGAAGTGGGAGTAGGTTGGCGCAGAACAAAGTGAAGCCCAACAATAAGTGACAACGAATTCAGTAAAAACATAAAAAAATAAGATTATAGGGAAAAGATATCCATGCGAAGAATTAGAAAGGCCGTTTTTCCAGTTGCGGGATTTGGCAGTCGTTTTCTACCTGCTACCAAAGCACAACCCAAAGAAATGTTGTCAGTCGTTGATAAACCTTTGATTCAATACGCGGTAGAAGAAGCGGTCGAAGCTGGTATCACGGATATGGTATTTATTACGGGTCGAAACAAGCGTGCGATTGAAGATCATTTCGATACGGCGTATGAACTAGAACATGAGTTAGAAGCTGCTGGTAAAGACGCGCTTTTGGATATTGTCCGTAGCGTTATTCCAAGCAATATTAATTGTATTTATATACGTCAACCTGCAGCCTTGGGCTTGGGGCATGCGGTATTGTGCGCACGTCCAGTGGTCGGTGAGGATCCTTTTGCTGTTTTGTTAGCGGATGATCTGATGGATGTTCGTCCTGGTCAAAAAGGTGTTACAGCACAAATGGCGGCACTTTATGCGCAAGAGGGTGGCAGTATCGTTGCGGTACAAGAGGTATTGCGTGAATTTACTAATCAATACGGGATTGTGAGTGGCGAAGCTTTCAAACCAAATCTCGAGCGTATGCTTGGTATTGTTGAAAAACCTAAGCCGGAAGAAGCGCCATCTACGCTCGCGGTAGCTGGACGTTATGTTTTGTCGGCGAATATTTTTAATTACTTAGAAAATCTTGGCAAGGGTTCTGGCGGTGAAATCCAATTGACCGACGGCATAGCGGCGATGCTCAAAGATGAACCCGTGTTTGCCTATCGCTGCGACGCTAAACGTTACGATTGCGGTTCGAAGTTAGGTTACCTCAAAGCCAGTGTTGCGCTCGGCTTAAAACACCCAGATGTGGGCGAAGAATTTGCTAAATATTTGCATGAATTGATGGGCTCGAAATAATTGCTATTAATGCTAACCGGAGATGTGAAGCTATGATTTATCCAATTTTGAAAATGGGTGAGCCGCGCTTGCTCAAGGTTTCAGATGTCATCCAAGAATTTGACACACCAGCATTGCATCAGTTAATTGCGGACATGTTCGAAACGATGCAGCATGCCAATGGCGCAGGATTAGCCGCACCGCAAATTGGCATCAATCTGCAATTAGTCATTTTCGGCTTCAAAAAAAATCTCCGATACCCCGATGCGCCGAATGTGCCTGAGACGGTATTGATCAATCCTGTCTTGACGCCTTTGTCGGATGAAACTGATGATGCTTGGGAGGGCTGTTTGTCAGTGCCCGGGATGCGAGGTTTGGTGCCGCGTTGGAGTCGATTGCGTTATGAAGGTTTTGATCAGTTTGGTCAGAAGATTTGTCGTGATGTGGATGGTTTTCATGCGCGAGTGGTGCAGCATGAGACGGATCATTTGAATGGGGTTTTGTATCCTATGCGGATTAAGGATTTGACGCAGTTTGGGTTTACTGAGGTTTTGTTTCCTGAGTTGGATCCTGGTGAGGATGATTGAAGTTTTTGTGTTTCGTTTCGTTTCGATTCCTTTAGTTTCGCTGTTGATTTAAGGTCTGTAGGTCGGGGGTAGCCCGACAGCTAGTTACCTTTTTTGTCTCGCCAAAAAACGTAACCCAAAAAAGGCGACCACGCTGCCACTGCCCTTCGGGTTCCCAATTGTGCAGGACAAAAAATGGGAAAGCTTCGAAACTCGCTACGCTCAAACAACGAAGCTTTCTTTATCCATTTTCTGTCCTGCACAATTGGCAGTGTCAGAAGTGGATGAAAGTCAAAAACAAAGTCAAAAACAAAAACAAAGTCAAAAACAAAAACAAGGTCAAAAACAAAAACAAAGTCAAAAGCAACTGCAACACCAAAACATACGTTACTGACGGACGTTCATTCTCCTAGTGGCAGTTGTAAGTCGTTGTTTTTGATTTTGCTTTTGACTTACCCCCGTTAGAGACGATGTAATTTGTGCGTCACAGAAAATGGATCAGAAAGTGTTGTTGTCTGAGCGTAGCGAGTTTCAACACTTTCCCATTTTTTGTGATACACAAATTATGCTGAAGCGTAGCGTAAGCACCCGAAGGGCGAGTCTACGGTCGCCTTTTTTGGAGGACCTTTTTTGGCGAAGCAAAAAAGGTGCTTGGCTGTCGGGCCACACCCGACCTGTAAACGACGAGCTAGAGTGAAGATTAAAAAGTGAGCGCTGATCCATTAGGAATTAAGGGTTCCAGAAATAAAAAAAGGAGCAAACCAATAAAGCCAGCTCCTTCAAAAATTAAATTAAAACCAAAAATCAAAACGGCTCATCATCCCG
>JAYVHZ010000289.1:0-17304 GCA_043770645.1 Undibacterium sp.
ACACCAACCAAACTTAATGCCGCACTGGTATCTTGTGCCGTGACCGCTTTTGCAATTGTCACCCCGCGTTGATAAGCATTCTCGGTGTAAGTCATTCCCCAGTCCATAGCGCGATCTCCAATAAAAAACACCCCGACAGTTAAAACCGTCGGGGTGATCAAGTGGAACAGGAGGGGAATCAAAGTATCGATTAATGCAGATCTTCACATAAAACATTAGCGGGAGAAATACGTGAAAGTTGTGCGCCAGCTTTTGGTGATTCGCGTTGCGCAAAAGATGGCTCGGTCACCAGCGAAAAACTCTTTACTTTCTTGCCAAAACAATGTGGCGCTGCGGCTTGAACTGATCGCTGTTGAAAGTTATAGCTAAGCACCGCGATGTTGAGGCGATTCACTTGGAACCAGTTCTGATTTAGCAGGGCATATTGATGTTCACGATGAATTGCGTGATACAGCGTCATCGACTCAGCGAAACAACCAAACACACTATTGGGCGATAGATCCAACATACCTAAGGAAATTTTACCCATCACAAAGCGCAATTGTGGTGACCAGGCGTTACCAGCATCTTGGCGTACGACGACATCCTCACATTGGGCAAGTGTAGCGGCGTTGAGATTGGCAGGTTCAGCAACATCGATCACCAATAATTTTCTATTGGCATAGCGTAGGTGCTCGATTGCTTCCAAAGTCAGTTTGGCGTTTGGGCTATGCGTGCAGGCAATTACGGCATCAACTTTGCCAAAGTCACGAACATCACTACTAAGAGGAATCGGAAAATTCGATGAAAACTCACTGAGCAAAGTCGGATTTGTGCCGAAACCTAGCACTTCATAATCTTGCTGCAATAAGAATTTCGTCACTTCAGCCCCTAAAATTCCATACGGACCGATGACCAGAATGCGGCTATTGCTGCCGAGTTTTGCCTTACTAAGCGCCGAAGCGATATCCTGACAGAGCAACAGCGCGGTGCCATTATCACCAATCGTAAACAAGATATGCGGAAACATGGTTTTTAGTTCAACGCCATCACGGCCAAATAAGCGCCTGGTCGAGGCCGCTAACAACACCACTTTTGCACCGCGCTGGTCCGCCCATTTGACGGCATTGATGAACTGTTGTTTGGCCAACTGGCGACCTGACTTAGTCAATAACTCCTCGGCTGTCACATAAATCCCGCGTACCCGCCCAGCGACACCTTGCAAGTAAACTCTGGTGCCATTTGAATGCCCATGCTTGGGGCGGAGATTGCCCCAAAACAAGTGCCGCTCTTGCTCATCACGCACGTTGGTGATAATCACCACATCAACCGTAGGACGACCACTCAGTACGCGCCAATGACAGCGCCAATCCAAGATTGCTAAGGTCCAACGCCATAAAGTTATTAAGATTGCTGCCAGCATCATTTGCTCCATCGGTGAATGACTCACATAGCTTGTATGTGATCGATGACTGACAGTGTAATGAACAGGGGATCAAACTGACATACGGAAAACACCGTATTCTTCACACGGTGACGATCATTTCTCCCAGATTTATATTTTATTAATCAATGTTGACTAATGTTGATATGGCGTCAGTGGCGCACCACAGTGCTGACAAAACTTGGCATCGACCTGATGCCCCTCGCTTAAGCATTCATGGCAAGTCCGTGTGGTTGGCGTCAATGTCTGTATCGGTTGACGACGTTGCGCGGTCATTTCTGCGGTCACAATCCCGGTCGGTACGGCTAGTACACCCCAGCCCATCAGCATCATGGTCGAGGCGATCAAGCGCCCGAGGTCAGTCTTTGGTGTTATGTCACCAAAACCTACTGTGGTCATGGTGGTGATTGCCCAATATATACTGGTCGGAATACTAGTAAAACCGTTCTGCGCCCCCTCGACAGCATACATGACTGTTCCCATTACCACGACGACCATCAACACGACGGATAAAAACACTAGAATTTTACGAGCACTGCCACGTAAAGCAGATCCTAAAGTAGCAAATTCAGCTAGGTAGGCGGTCAGTTTAAAGATGCGAAATATTCGCAATAAGCGCAAGACGCGAATATCCACCAGCACATACACTTCGGGGAAAAATAGCGCCAAATAACTAGGCAGCATCGCCAACAGATCGACAATGCCGAAGAAGCTCAAAGCGTATCGCAGAGGATGGCGCACACAAATTAATCTGGCCACGTACTCGATCGTAAACAATGCTGTAAATCCGATTTCCACCCAACTAAATAGTAAGGAATGGCTGGCATTAATACTTGCCACACTGCCCAGCATCACAAATAAGACGCTCAACAAAATCGCTAAGATCAACGCGATGTCGAAAGCACGTCCAGCTCTAGTATCGGCTTCAAAAATAATCGTATAGAGACGTAGACGCCAGCCTTCTAAGGGCCGGCCAAATGTCGTGTCATTGGTCGAAGAGAGTTGATTCATACTGCCTTTACTAGATATGAGATGCTAGGGAACAAGAACCGAGCGATGACAGACATGACTAGCCAAAAAACTCGCTATGCACTGCTTGTAGCGCCAACTTTCTATCATCTTGATGTACTAACATATAGGCAGCCACTTCACTCGCACCCGCCGCCGCTAAGCACACTCGCACACCGCTGGCAATGGCGGCTGATAGTGCGCGGCTAGCAATGGCGCTGCCGACATCAGAAGCTTCGAGGACACCGTCACCCACCACCGCCACAATCGCCACCTCGGCATTGCGCGACACTTCGACTACGCCCGCTAAGTGATGTTCCGCGACGATCTCGTAAGCAGCGTCTAAATGATCGCGTGCCAGCAAAATATTGATTGCCGTTTGCGCCGTTAACACGCTCTTGATATTGATGCCATGACTATCGAGTGCATTGGTGACGTGCGCCAAAATACCTGATTTAAAACCGACACCCGGCCCATGCAATTTAAGAATGGCGACGTCTTCGGTGGAGGTCACACTCTTGACGACATCTTTCGTCACTTTGCGTTGATTATTGATGATGGTATAGGGCTGCAAGCCTCGTTCTGGTCGGGTAATGTTCAAGATACGAATAGGAATGTCCTGATTAAACAAAGGCTCTACCGTACGTGGATGCAAAATTTTTGCGCCAAAATAAGATAACTCCGCCGCTTCTAAATAATTGAGTTGGGCAATCGAACGCGGTGCGCTCACGGTACCTGGATCGGCACTCAAAAAGCCATCGACATCTTTCCAGACATCCAAAGATTCGGCACCAATGCAGCAAGCAATCGATGCTGCTGAATAGTCAGAACCACCGCGGCCAAACAAGGTCGCCTTGCCGTCGCGATCTACGCCATAAAACCCTGGCACAATAATCACGCCATCACCTTCTAAGGCGCGGGCAACAGACGAGGTACTCGCGGCAAAATCACAGGCAGAATTGCCAAACACGCCATCAGTGATCAAGCCAATATCTTCGGGTAAGGCTTCGCGCGCCTCGATCCCACGACTACGCAAGACCTCGGTCAACAATAAACTGGAAAGTCGTTCGCCATAACTGAGAATGGCATCATTCACGAAAGTCGGCACATCACCGATGCAATGTATCCCTGTTAGGTAGCGGTCTAGTTGATCGATACGCACTGCCAAGGCTTTTTCAATACGATCACGCTCGGCTTCATCGGCCACATTGGCTTCGATGATTTCTCGCTTTAAACGGCGTAAGTGTTGGGTGTAATCTTGACTTTCCACCAACGCCGCTTTGGTACCTGCACCTTCTTTCGCGGCCTGTACGCAAGCAATCAAGGCATTCGTGATGCCATAAAAAGCTGACACCACCAAAATCAAAGGGCGCTGATAACTCTGTACCACATTAATAACCCGATCAATATCTTGCGCCTGACGCAGATTTGATCCACCAAATTTAACGACAATCTTTTTCATTCCAGTTTCCGGTTGTGTTGAGAGTACCTATAAAAATGCAAAATTCTAAGTCGGGCTAGGCGCGAGAAAACTTTTAGCTCGCTGCATATGCTTACTATGTAAGGAATAAAATTTTCCTCGCAGCGACGCATCACGACGAAGTTTGGATTTTTAGAGGTGTCCTTGTGAGCAGCGATGATGTCTGAAGAAGTCGGCTAGGTTACTGCACCGAGAGGACTCGGTCAATCTTATGGATTCGGCTTTGTATTTTATATATTTTCATCAGGGAACGAGAAATAGCGAACAAACAGCCATCTGTTCTGAGGATTTAGTTGGAGAGGGAGGGCTTACAGTAGCGATACGCTGCGCAACTGATGTTGATTATGAATAATACCCACGCTATTGATTTGAGACCAGGTCTTTCACCAAGGACGATGGATACGCACATGCGCGCACCCATCAGCCCCTTACATCTGCGCTTTAGCGGCTATGACCCACGCGCAGCTGGTGGTAGGCAGACGCTCAAACTCGAATTGCGTGGCGAACTCGCCTTATCGATACGGCAAATCCGTTGTCGATTTCGTTCAGACCTATTAACAACTTCACAGCACGAGCGGTCTTTATTACGCACGCCGACCGATTTATGGCCGCCACTCATCTTGAGTTTTTCGAGCAAACATAAAGAACATGGTCAATATCCATTAGAAGTACAACTACATTATCAAGATGAAGCTGGCGATCCTCATCTGTGGACTTGCACCGCGACCTTACTCTTGCCGCGCGCCAATGCGAGTTTAAGTGAAATTCATCAGGTTTTTTTAGCGACACAAAAAAATGTCAGGGTGCTGGCAGAGGACGGTGCCATCGCTAAACTCAGTGGCTTGCAACAAGCACAGAATTCCCAGCATGCCAACCTAGACATTGCGATTTACGCCAGAGATGCTGCGATCGCGCAACTAGACATGAGTAACGCCAGATCCAACGACAGTGGCAAATTTGAACTAGGCCTGAGCAGCCTAGCCTGGGACGAAGAATTACTCGAAGTCGCGGTGCCTAGTTTTCAAAATCTGACGACTAGCACCTCACCGACACCAATTGCTACATCGACACAAGCCAAGCACAAAACCGCCAGCCTCTTTGCAAAAGCCCTGCCGACGATACGCCTGTTCGCTTTAGAAAAATGGGTACTAGGACGCATGGAAGTACGCAATCCATCTGCTGATATTCTGCTACATCATCACGATGCCAAACTCACTCGACGCATCAGCGCAAGGCATGCTATTTTGCGGCGCACCGACACTGGGGCACTAGAAATCATCGATACCTCGCGCTACGGTGTGATGGTCGATGGCGTTATTCTGGAAAAAAATCAGCCCATGCAATTATTCACGGGCATGCAGATCGACTTATGTGCCAGCATCAAAGGCATCGTGCAGCTCAAAATAGCCCAGATTTTCCCACATGCGATTGTTCTACAAAAAATAGTCGAGACCCAAGTCATCGAGTTACTTTACTTAATTTCCCCAGAGCTGCGTCCCGAGGCGGGGATCACCCCTATCGCAAGTAACAGAAGCGCACTTCATACACCGATGTTTTTCCATCGTCAGGGGCAATTTTGGTATCACGAACCACTGACCACGCAAGACCGCCAGCTTGAAACAGGCGACGACTTGTCCTCTTGCCATGAACATCTGCGAGGCTATCAATACCGCCTTGCTGCCTATGAAGATTAACATCTACAAAAGACTTTTTGCATAACCACGAGTTGAGCGGCTTTTCCCCTTCTTTTCCCCTCACTCAATAAAAAGCAGAGTGCTATTATTTTCCTCAGTGCAATTTCTCATTGCGATTATCTTTGTAATTTGTTCCCATGGCGATGCCTTGGTAGGAGTTTGATATGCGCAAGCTATTTGCTTACCCGAAAATACCTTGTGTTCGTTGCGAGCATGAAAACCAGCGCGACTCTGACTACTGTACTCAATGCGGATTAATGCTGGGCAGCCCAGCACATGATGCCATCTTACGTCAGCAACGCTGGATACCTGCCGATGATGAAGTGGCGATCTTTTTTTCTGTGCAATCCATCGACAAGATTGCTATGGACAATTTTCAAATTCCAGCCCGTGCCCGCGCTTTCATTTTGCAAGATCAGCGCTGCGTTGAACTGTTCGCAGGCGACTACGATAGTGCTAGTTTGCGCGCAAAAACCGCTCACTTTGGCACGGATCAAGCACTAGACATTCTCATCACCCGTTCTCTACCATTCGCTCTGCATTTTCATTTTGAGGACCTGCATACGGCTGAATTCTTAGC
Organism: Undibacterium sp.; assembly: GCA_043770645.1. Classification (GTDB taxonomy): domain Bacteria; phylum Pseudomonadota; class Gammaproteobacteria; order Burkholderiales; family Burkholderiaceae_D; genus Undibacterium. The sequence continues at coordinate 6,186 of JAYVHZ010000289.1, forward strand.
GATGCGAGCGCGGTGTTTAGTGCGCATTAAAATCGACCAGGTTCTGACTTTTGCCCACCATTTTATGGCGGCACCTGGCAGCATCAACACAGCACAGTTACAAGATCTATTGAGTGCGACAGTCAAACAATCTTTGCAAAGTTGGCTCAGCATCCAGACACTGCGCAACATCCAAGATCAGGCCGATCTGGCAGCGCAATTAGATGCACACTTGTTGACGGATCTACATTTGCATCTGACACATTATGGCTTGGCAGCGACCCAGGCTATCGTACAAGAACTACGTCATGAAAAATTGTCTAGTGAGAGAGAAAAATTAAGTGAACAAAGTATCAGTACCAGCCTGCAAATGGAGGCGCAGCGCGCCCAATTAGAACAAGCAAAAAATGCAAGTACTTTGTATAGCGAACTTGAGTGGCAAAAAATTGCCAAGCAAGAAGAACAGGTCCGTCTACGCTATCGCCACGAAGAAATGCGTCAGCAATTTGGCAAAGACTTGGGTTGGCTATATTTGCAAGGCGAACACGAAAAAGCGAAGAAACGTCTATCTCGCGCTAAGTTGCAGCAAGATGAAGCTGAACGTTTGCAAACCATCCGTTTGCGTGAAGTCGATTTGTATCGACAAATCGCCGAAGCCCACACGCGTCAGCAAGCCTTAAAACAAGAGACCGCTGACACGATACGCGGACTAGAACACACGCTGAAAGAAAAATCAGAAGCACGCCAAAATGAAGCCGATCAATGGCTACATATACGCACCTTGGCGCGCATCAAAATGCGCTCGGAAACCGAGTTAAGCCAACTACATTGCAAACAGACCGCACAGGTTTTACAACAGCAAATTGCGCAACAGATTCAACAGATTCAACTCGAACACCAAATCGCGCAAAGTCGTTTAATCAGCGACCAAGAACAACAAACGCAGCAGGCACAATTACTGCGAGAAAAACAAGCTCGATTGGAGCAGCGTGAACAAGAGTTAGAAGATGAGCGCCAGAAAAATCGTTTAATCCATGTCAGCATAGAAACCGAAGTACGTGCCCGTGAATTTCAACGCATGCAAGCTTGGGAAGAAGAATTGCATCAACAACGTAGTCGCGATTTGCACCGGGAAGAACGTATCAAAGAGAGCGGTACCGAACTAAAAGTCGCACAAGTGCAGACCGACATCAATCGCCTGCAGAGGGAAAGCGAGCTTGCGCATGCGGTGATACAACAAGAAAAATTGATGCGCACACTGGAAGTGCATCAACGCCTAGAGCAACAAGAACAACAAAAAGCGATGCAGGCGGTAGAAATCGAAAAAAGTCGCATGCAAATCAGTCAGGAAGAAGAACAATCTCACTGGCAGCGACAGCAGCAAACCACAAGCGCAGAACAGCAGCAACAAATTGCGATGGCAAAGATGGAAATCGAACGCCTCAGCGCGATCGCCAACTTCAGCGAAACTGGCAAAATTGCCACCGCCGAAGTGCCGAATGCGAGCGCACTGGCAGAGGTCATGAAATTGCAAACCCAAGCCAGCATGAGTGCAGAACAAATTCTGGCGGCACAAGCTGGGCAATCGATGCACGCGGCACAAGCCATGAGCGCGATGGCGCAAGTCCAACAAGGCATGAGTTTAGAGCAAGCGATGAAAATGCTACAAGAGCGTCTGCGTGAAGAACGTGAACAAAGAGAAGTTGAACTGCAAAGGCGACATCAGATTGATTTAAATATGGTGCAAAATTTGGGGCAGCAGCGGACTTATTCGCAGCCGAATGGAAGGAAATAAGCTCATATCAGAAGTCTCTCTTGATGTTGAGCGACGCTCAATTTCAAAGTCTTCAAGGTAAATTCGTGGTGCCAGATCAAATCTGGTATGACAACAATAAGCCCAATGCACCTCTGTTTGATCTCATTAAAAGTCATGCAAAAACCTTTACAAAAAATTCGAGAATTGCGTGATTTGCTCAATGAAGGCTTATTGACTGAAGAGGAGTTTTCGCAAAGAAAAAACGCCATTCTCGATAGCGAGTTTGGCCCCAATGGCAAGCTTAGCGCATCCAGCAAAGATGAAGAATCGAATGAAGGTACTGATCTCGGTTTCATCGCTGGTCAAGAAATTGGCGGCCAGGCTAAGCGCTACAAACTCGAACGTCTGTTAGGGCAAGGCGGCATGGGACAAGTGTGGCAAGTCACCGATTTGGCGACGCAGGCAGCCTTAGGCCACAGCGAAAAACTCGCCTTAAAGATACTGCCACCGCAGTTCACCCAAAGCCCCTTGCATACACGCTTGCTGATCGAAGAAGCCTCACTAGTACGCAAACTGGCGCATGAAAATATCGTGCGAGTTTACGATTGGGGACGCGATCCGGCGACCAATAGCTATTTCATCATGATGGAATATCTGGACGGGCAAGACCTCGACACTTACCTCAGCCAACATCAGCGTTGTGATTGGCAACAAGTTGTACGCATGTTATTACCAGTCGCGCATGCGCTGCAGTACGCATGGGATAAACACAAACTGGTACATCGTGATCTCAAACCAAGTAATTTATTATTGACCCAACAAGGCGAGGTCAAACTGCTTGATTTTGGTATCTCCGCACGCCTGCGTAGCCAAACTAATGCGGGGCTTAGCACCACAGGTTTCGCCAGCACCCGTTCACCGCATGCTGGCACCGCCGGCTATCGCGCTCCAGAAGCCGGCAGCCAAGAATCGCAATACACGCCTGCGCTCGATGTGTATGCGATGGCGATTATGATTTATCAATTGCTCGAAGGCGTATTACCTTTTGGTGAATATCGCCACCATCAGCAAATCGCCAAAAAGCCTAGCGCTTTAACTGAAAGGCAATGGCAAGTTTTACAAAGTGGTTTCGCCTTATCCGCCCAACACAGACCAGCCAGTGCTTTGGCCTTATTGCAGGCGATGCTGCAGATAGATAAAACCACGCAAACTACCAATGTGCCGACTTCAAGCCAAGTCGCGCCACCGCTGTCGCCAGCAGATATCGCAGCACAACAACGCGCGGAACAAAGACGTCTACGTAAAGAATTAGAGCAACAGAGACGCCAACAAGCCTCAGCTGCTTTGCATGCGTTGATGGAGAAACAAAAGCGCTTACAAGAGCAGGAAAATTCTCGCGCACGCCAAGCGACAGCAGCATATTCTCAAGAGCAGGACAGGGTCAAAGTGAGCAACATTAGCTGGGAAGACGCCCAGCGTTATTTAGCTGCGGTTAGTCAGGATGGTAGGAGCCTGATGTAAGGACGAGGCTGGTTTTGCGACCAGCCTTCTACAACGCCAAAGTGTTATTGTGAATTCACAGTACCTTGATAGTTCACACATAGTGCAGGAACATCAATAAAAGTCTCTTTGGCTCGCCAATCCGCGGTGCCTTTATTGAATAGAAGTTCATAGTCATTTGAAGAAAGGTAGGTCGCTTTGGTGATGTGATTCGTCACATTGATTTTGTTCTTTCCAACGATAGCGATAACCCAGACATCATTGCCGCTTTCGAGCGTCATTTTGGTCTTCGTTTTTTCGGTGATCGAGCTTGCTGGAAAGTAGTCTTTTAAATAGCTCTGGCAATAGTGTTTGAGACGTTGACCGTAAGAGCTATTGATACTACGCAGATTAAAGGACTGATAAACATCATCAATGCTTAAGTCCTTTGCTTGGCTAGGCATACAAAAAGACAGAAACATCATTGCACTAAGAATACGTTTCATTGGTGAATTCCATTCTAATTAAAAAAATTAATTAACATATCCATCGACTCAATTTGTCGCCACAATCGCTACTGGATTTTTCCCACTTGCGATAGGCGCGCCGACACTGCTCAATGCTCCAGTACTCGCATTGATCGAATAGACCAACACGGTATTGTCGATGCTATTGGTGACGTAAATAAAGTCTTTGGCAGCTGCGATACCCGCCGCCCCTTTGACCGTCGTGACGCCAACATTACTCAATACACCTGTGCTGCTGTTAATGGCATAAGTGGTGACACTGTTGTCGCTCGTATTGGCGACAAAGGCGAATTGTCCGCTTTCCTCTACGATGATCGTGGTGGGTTGATTGCCTGCAGCGATCTCAGCTATTTTGCTGAGAGCGCCAGTGTTGGTGTCAATGCTAAAGGCGAAAATCGAATTGCCGGACTTATTCGTGACATAGGCATATTTACCGTTAGGGGCAATCGTTAACGCACTGGGAGAAGTCCCCGTTGGCGCTGGCGTACCAGTCGCACTTAATATGCCGGTGCTGGTATTGATCGTGAAGATGGATATCGTATTGGCAGACCTGTTCGCCACATAGGCGAATTTACCATTTGGCGCAATTGCCACCGAACTCGCACCAACTCCCGCGGCAACTGGTGCGCCTAGACTTTTTAGCACACCGGTATCGCTGGCTATGCTATAGCCAGACACGCTGCTATCGAATTGATTGCTCACATATAGAAATTTCCCGCTAGGGTCAATCGTTAAGGAAGTTGGCGTCTGGCCAGTCAAGGTAGCAGTTCCTAAGCTGGTCAAAGCGCCAGTCGAGGCGTTAATGGCGAAGCTTGAGATGCTTTGGTTCGCCGAGTTCACGGTGTACAAGTATTTCGCCTTGGAACTCACCACCATCGCGGCCGGCGCTGCACCAGTATTCACTGTCTTTTCGATACTGGTCAAACCACCTGTGTTGTTATTAATGCTGTAGGCGGAGATCGAGTTGTCACTAGCATTGGCGACATAAGCAAAGCGGTCAGAATTACTACATACCAAAGTGATGTTACTGACATTCGCCGCCGCGATCGTACCGCTGGCATTGCTTAAGGTGCAGATTTGCGCTGGTGCGCTTGGCGCGGTCAATACCGTAACGGCATATTTGGCGCCGGTGTCATAGTAGGATGCAAACTTGACGATCCCATTCGAACGGACAGCCAGATTATCGCCGCCGTTATTTTGCAAAATTAAACCTGACCCACTGAGTCCACTCACGGTCACCTTTACTTCATAACGAGTCTCAAAACCACTCCAGCCACAACCTGTAATAAGCAAGGAAAACACAAACGAAACAAGGGTGGCAAACCGGTATTTGAATGAAAACATGAAGAACCTTAGAGAATCTAAATAGGGGAAAAAACGCTTGTTTGATGAGATGGCGCATCAATAAAAATTCGATGTCATTAAACCATAAAATAGTATTAACAACAACCGATGAACTTCGACTATTCTGAGGTTTCTCGCGCCGCGTTGCTGCGTAAAGCATCAAATAAGATCGTCAGAGAATCAATGATCTGCGCATGCTTTTCAGCAGGAATGCTATCGAACACCTGCGCGGCATGCGCATTTAATGAGTGTTCTAATTTTTCGGCACGTACCCGCCCAAGCGGCGTGAGACTCAACTGCACACTCCGTTTATCAATCTCGTTTGGCAATTTTGATACCACACCATCGCCAACCAAAGCATCGACCGCACGGCTAATCCACGCTTTGTCTAGCGACAGGCGTTCAGCCAGTGCTTGCTGCGTGATGCCGTCGACTCTGAGTAATTCAGTCAACACATGGCATTGCACATTGGAGGCACCGTCGACAGACGAGGTCTGGGCGCGTTGCGAACGCACGAATAAGCGACTAACTTCTCTAACTAATGAACCTGCGTTGGTTTTGGATGGCATGGCAATGTCGGTGACGGCTTAGTGAATGAAGCAGCTATCTTATCTGAATTGTAGTTGTCATAGACAACCAAATAAACCTAAGTTGCTCCCCCAACGCGATAAATTGATCGCTGCAATGCTTTGATACAAGCAATTCGCTCAGATTGCGGTATCCTTGCGATCTTCAGAAAAAAGCAAAGCAATTTGAATCAGACCGCATGAAGTTGTACACAGAATCAAGAGAGCGCGAGCTAGAAGAACAAGGTGTTATTCGTATTGAATTGCGGATCAGACCACGCCGGCTGATCGCGATTACTCTTGTGCTTTTGTTACATGGAGTGATCTTCTATCTGCTACTGAAAATCAGCGCAGATATTCAAAATGGCAAGCCAGTCAGTGGCCCTATGATGTTTATCATGGACACGGTAAAGCAAGTCAAAAAAGGTGAGCCTGAACCCAAAAAGGCGGCATCTAAACCGAAGTCTAGTCAAGCTAAACCAAGGAAAAACACGATAACTAGCCCGCCCAATCCGGATGCCATTGTCGATCCGAATATAGCGCTCGAACCACCAAAAAAATATGACGATGTCGTCCCCGATATGGCGGCGATGCTGAACGCCGCACGTGAGCGCCGACAAAAAGCAGAAGCCAATGCCGCGAATGAAAATCGTGCCGCCGAACAAGGTCAACGTGGCTTAAGTCCACAGCAAATCGCGGAAGCTAATGTGAAGCGCAGCATGCAACAGGCAAGCGGACAAGATGGTACCAACGGTGTATTTCAAATCGTCAGTAAAAGTGTACGCGTCGGCACCTTCACTTTCCGTGGCTGGAAAGTCAATAGCAATGGTTGGAAACAAACCATCGAAGTCGATGCTGGTGTTGGCGGCAATCTAGACTTGGCGATGGTTCGCAAAATGATAGAAATTATTCGCACCCATTACAAAGGCGACTTTCGTTGGGAGTCAAATCGCTTAGGGCGCGTGGTCAATCTATCGGCGCGCATTGAAGACAGTGCGGAACTAGAAGCCTTCATGCTCGAAGAATTCCCTGAGTTCGCCAAGCCAAAACGCTAATGCCAGTGCTCTATTTAAGCCGGAAGTAAGGTGCGACTTTTGCGCAAACTCAACATGCCCAGCAGTCGGCCTAAGAATGCGCCATTGAACAAACCAAAAGCTGTGGCAATGCTGAGGCTAAATACAGATTGCTGCGCTAACTCGGCTTGCATCACCAATCCCGCGTTAAGGATGTATCGGGTCGCGAACATCCCCAAAATCAACATGAATGGCAACCAGCTACCATGTACGGTCATCAATTGACTTCCCTCATCATAGCTTCCGTTTGCGCTAGATCGATGCATCGATACCAACCAAGCACTGATTAACACACTACAAATCCAACAAAAATACACAGCGATTTGCAAACCAAAGCTATTCTTTAAACTCAATAGAGATAGGCCGAGCATCACTAGTGGCAAAATAATCAAGCGCTGTAAAGAGAGTTGACGCGTTTTGCTTTGTTGAAATCCTATAAAACATAAACCAGCCAACAAGAACCAAACCCAAACTGGTGTGTGTGTCAATAACTGCGCCATCGTCGTCTCCGTAATCGTCATAAGCAAATCGCTAAGTGACGCCACTGTGCCTGATTTTCTTTCTGTAGCAAAAGTAAAGCGACGAAGCCGCACCAATTTGGTGTAAAGAGACGCAGACGGACGCGAGTCGTAACGCAAAGCGCAGAACTTACTGGCGGTTTAGCCTGCTAAAATGCTCATTCACCGTACCCCAAGAGACTTAAAGTGATCAATCTACACCTAGGCAATATCGGACAAATCATTCAATTAGCAATTGCACCAGTATTTTTATTGACTGGGGTTGGCACCAATCTCACCGTACTCACCAATCGTTTGGCGCGCATCATAGATCGATCACGGGTGCTTGAAGACGTCATCAGTAGCAAAGGTGTCAGTGGTCTAACACCAAATATGAAAATTGAATTAGATGATCTGTATCAACGCTGGCACTTGATCAACCGTGCGATTACACTAAGTTCAGCTTGCGCATTATTGGTTTGCCTAGTCATTGCAGCGCTTTTCTTGGGTGATGCACTTGATCTGCAATTAGACAAGACTATTGCTGCTTTGTTTGTCGCTGCGGTGTTCGCCCTAATTGGTAGTTTTATCTACTTTCTAAGGGAAATCTTTGTCGCAACAAAAACCTTGAAGCGGCAGCGTGAGCATGGAGGGAGCTTGCTGCCATAAGTCGTGATTTCCCAGTAAGCGTGAAAAAAAACCACGACAGAATTCAAAAGCATCGTGAAGCCAAGCTGATTTTCTTGCTTTGCTGAACAATTAAGGCACAATGGAATTTCCCTATTGCATGTCGCAGCATGCGATTCCTTTCTCAGGAGTTGGCCATGACATCGGTGCCTATCATTATCGATTTTGAAGCTTCAGGCTTTGGCCAAGGTAGTTATCCAATTGAAGTCGGATTTTCTGGTCGGCATGGTGAGGGCTGGTGCTCACTGATCCGTCCCGAAGACGATTGGACACATTGGGATCAAGACGCTGCAAGGTTCCACGGTATTCCACGCGAGGTCTTAGTCGAGCGCGGCAACACAGCGCTATTTGTTGCCGAGCAACTCAATTTTTTCCTGGGTGGTCGGGTGGTTTATACCGATGGTTGGGGTCAAGATTATGTGTGGATGGCACGTTTATTCGATGCCGCACAGATCGTACCAAAATTCAAATTGATCGACTTATTCGACATTATCGAAGAGTCACAACTTGCACAATGGCATTCGACCAAAGACCAAATTACCAAAGAACTCTGCGTTGCCAGACACCGCGCCAGCAGCGATGCGCGGGTTTTGCAACTAACTTGGCACAGAACGTATGATGACGCGAAAAAAATGCAGATTGGGCAGACTGTATAAAAAATCAGTCTTTTTCAATGCGCTTCGATTTTCCAGCTAGGCACTCCCGTATAATATCGGGATGCAAAATCTCTTACATAACCTCAATCCCGAGCAGCTCGCTGCAGTTACCTTACCTGCGCAATCTGCCTTAATTCTGGCTGGCGCTGGCTCCGGTAAAACCCGTGTATTGACTACCCGCATCGCTTGGTTAATCCAAACCGGACAGATCTCACCGAGTGGCGTTCTGGCGGTCACCTTTACCAATAAATCTGCAAAAGAAATGTTGACGCGCTTATCGGCAATGCTGCCGATCAATACGCGTGGCATGTGGATCGGGACGTTTCACGGTCTATGTAATCGTTTATTGCGCGCGCATCATCGCGATGCTGGCTTACCGCAAACCTTCCAAATTTTGGATTCCGGCGATCAGCTTTCATTTATTAAACGTCTCTTAAAGGCGAATAATATAGATGACGAAAAATATCCGCCTAAGACCTTGATGTACTTCATCAATAGCGCGAAAGATCAGGGTTTGCGAGCAGCACAAGTCGATGCCTACGATGATTTCAATCGAAAAATGGTCGCTTTGTATGATCTGTATGATCTGCAATGTCAGCGCGAAGGTGTGGTGGATTTTGCCGAACTTCTGTTACGCACTTACGAATTACTCAGCCGTAATCAACCCTTGCGCGAACATTATCAGGCACGCTTCAAGCATATTTTGGTCGATGAGTTTCAAGACACCAATGATTTGCAATACAAGTGGTTAAAGCTGATGGCGGGCACCCATGGCGCGGTGTTTGCCGTTGGTGACGATGATCAAAGTATTTACGCATTTCGTGGCGCCAATGTCGGCAATATGTCGGCGTTTGAAAAAGAGTTTCGCGTCGAAAATCTGATCAAGCTGGAACAAAATTACCGTTCCCATGGCCATATTCTCGATACCGCGAATGCGCTGATTGAGCACAATAGTAAACGCTTGGGCAAAAATTTGCGCACCGATGCCGGGCATGGTGAATTAGTCAGAATCTTTGAAGCCAGCAGCGATATACAAGAGGCGCAGTGGATCACGGAAGAAGCAAAAAATTTGATACGTGATGGTTTGGAACGCAGCCAGATTGCGATTTTGTATCGTTCGAATGCGCAATCTCGGGTAATTGAACATGCTTTGTTTTCGGCGAATGTGCCCTATCGGGTATATGGCGGTCAGCGTTACTTTGACCGCGCCGAAGTCAAACACGCGATTGCGTATTTGCAGTTGATGGACAATCCGCACAACGATTCAGCATTTTTACGCGTGGTGAATTTTCCTACCCGTGGCATTGGTGCTCGTTCGATTGAGCAACTACAAGACGCTGCCAAACAATACAATATTTCACTTTATGCTGCGGTGCCATATGTGGCTGGTAAGGCCGGTTCTTCCTTAGGCAATTTCGTCAAACTGATAGAAGGTGCGCGTTTTGAAACGCAGAATTTGCCTTTGCCAGAAATGGTGCAGGTGGTATTAGATATCAGCACTTTGCTCACGCATTATCAGACCGAAAAAGAAGGTGCAGATCGTATCGAGAACTTGGAACAATTGGTGAATGCGGCAACCCTGTTCGTGTCCGAAGAAGGTTTCGGACACAATGCTCCTGCGCTGGCAGGTCCTGCCTCGAGACCTGCAAGTAGTCTAATTGCAAACGACCAAGGCGTAGAGATTATCGATGCCGACGCAGCCTTGCCAACCGTGATGTCACCACTGTCAGCGTTCCTGTCACATGCTTCTTTGGAAGCCGGTGATAATCAGGCACAAGTGGGACAAGATGCTTTGCAATTGATGACTGTGCACGCTGCCAAAGGCTTAGAATTTGATGCGGTCTTCATCGGTGGTTTGGAAGAAGGCTTATTCCCGCACGAGAATAGTAGTCAGGAAGAGTCCGGCGTAGAAGAAGAGCGTCGTCTGATGTATGTGGCGATCACCCGTGCACGAAAACGTCTGTATATGACCTTTTCACAAACCCGTATGTTGCACGGACAAACACGTTACAACATGCGCTCACGCTTCTTCGACGAAATGCCAGATGCGTCATTAAAATGGCTGTCACCGAAGATCCAACCAACTTGGTTTGCGCGCCCCAAATCAGCATGGGACGATGCACCTGAATCTGGTGCCAATGCGATCGCACAAAATTTGACCAAACATCAGGTAACGAGCGGTTGGCGGATAGGCGAAAACGTCGCCCACGCGAAGTTTGGTGAAGGTGTGATCGTGAATATCGAAGGTAGCGGCAGCAACGCGCGTGCGCACATTAACTTTGGTAAATTCGGAATGAAATTGCTTGATTTGAGTATTGCGAAGTTAGAGAAATGCTGATTTTCAAAAGATGAAATCTGCAGCGATTTGCCGATTTCATCAGCGACACTAGATGCGATAAGCCGTGGTCGTCATCACTTTTGCCATCGCTTGCATCACGACTTTGACTGGTGCCGGCAAGTCGACAGCTCCAAGTTCTCCTGCAGCTGCGCCATGGGCAATTTCATCGACGCGCATTTGCTCGACAATTGCGCGAGATTTTTCGTCTTGTGCCGGT
>JAYVHZ010000290.1:0-4042 GCA_043770645.1 Undibacterium sp.
TACATCATCACCAAGCCCATGCCGATATCGACCGCCGCCATCCAGTATCGATGACGTCGAGTGTAATCAATGACAGGCGCCCACAAAAATTTTAATGACCACGCCAAGCCGAGCAAACTGAGCAAGCCAATCTTGGATAACTCAACGCCCTGCTGTCGAAAATACACGGGGAATAAATCGTAGAACAAACCCAAAGGAAAGCCTTCGGAAAAATACAAAAGACTTACCCAAAATAATTTGGAACGTAACAAATGCGATTTCGCAGCGGGTTCGACTTGATTCATTATGCGGACTTCTGACGTAGACGGAAAACCGCAAGACTACCACGCAAATTAGGCAGCCAGTGTATCTGTTTGCCCTCATGCAGCGCGACACATTCCATCACTTGCAAACCGACATCATCCGCCAGATCGGCAAAATCATAAATCGTCGCGCAACGGACGTTTGGCGTGTCATACCATTCAAATGGCAAGGACTTTGACACTGGCATTTTTCCTCGTAACAAAGCAGTGCGATGTGGCCAATAACCGAAATTAGGAAACGAAACAATGGCTTCATTGCCGACCCGGGCGATGTCACGCAATAGCGGCTCTACGTGTTTCATCATCTGTAGCGAAGATAAGCATAAAACCGTATCGAAAGCATGTTCACCGAACATACTCAGACCATTTTCCATATCTTGCTGGATCACATTGATGCCGCGTTTTGCGCATTCCAAAACTTTATCATCAGCGATCTCAATGCCGTAACCACTGCATTGTTTATCAGTGCGCAGATAATCGAGCATCACGCCATCACCACAACCGACATCCAGTACGTGGGAGTTAGGTTGAATCCAATCAGCAATGAAAGCCAGATCGGGACGATGCAGTTTTAATTCTTGTACGTTCATGCGAACTCCTGCGCGATACGATTGTAATAAGCCGCCACAAAATTGAGATAACGTGCGTCATCCAAGAGGAAGGCATCGTGTCCATGTGGCGCGTCGATTTCGGCGTAGCTAACAGTGCGTTTATTATCGACCAAAGCTTTGACGATTTCGCGACTACGCTCGGGTGAGAAACGCCAATCAGTCGTGAATGAGGCGAGTAAAAATTGTGCTTTGGTCACTGCCAATGCTTTACTCAGATCGCCGCCATGCTCACGCGCAGGGTCAAAGTAGTCGAGTGCTTTAGTGATCAACAAATACGTATTCGCATCAAAATAATCTGAGAATTTATCGCCTTGGTAACGCAGATACGATTCGATTTCGAACTCCACGCCATATCCAAATTGATAGTCGGCAGTTTTCAATTCGCGCCCAAATTTTTCAGCCATGTCGTCATTCGACAAGTAAGTGATATGACCGATCATACGAGCGACACGCAAGCCGTTCTTTGGCACGACTTTGTGTGCATAAAAATCGCCACCATGAAAATCAGGATCAGTCAGAATTGCCTGCCGTGCCACATCATTAAACGCGATATTTTGCGTCGAGAGTTTGGGCGTCGATGCAATCACGACACAATGGCGCAGGCGTTCAGGAAATAAAATACTCCAAGCCAAAGCCTGCATGCCGCCGAGCGAGCCGCCCATGACGGCGGCAAACTGAGTGATGCCCATGTCATCCGCAACACGCGCTTGCGCACGAACCCAATCTTCTACGGTAACCACGGGAAAGTCCGCACCATATTGCTTACCGGTGGCAGGATTGATATGCATAGGGCCGGTAGAGCCGAAACACGAGCCTAGATTATTAATACCAATGACAAAAAATTTATTCGTATCCAGCGGCTTGCAAGGACCAACCATATTGTCCCACCATCCAATATTTTTCGGCTGATCTGCATAACAGCCAGCCACATGGTGCGAGGCGTTTAAGGCGTGACAGACCAAGACTGCATTCGATTTGTCGGCATTGAGCGTGCCGTAAGTTTCCACCATCAAAGTGTAATCGGCGATGCTGGCGCCGCTTTGCAAGGGCAAAGGTTCACTGAAGCGATACGCTTGTGGCGTGACGATTCCAACGGATGACATAAGCGATTCCCTAGAGACCAAAGCGGTCTCATTTTTAAAAAATAAATTTAAAAAGGGGCTAAAAGAGGGGCTGAATGGAGAAAGGTACTGCGGCATTCAAGCTCGCTTTAGCCGTATTTATTTATTCAAATATCTATTCAGATAATTAAACCGCGCCCGCAAGCTGATTTCAAATCGGCGCAATGTCCGAAGGATAACGAAGTCTGGGCGTCTGGTCAATTCATTGGTTTGCGTAAGTAAGTTGGATGAATCCCCACTTCACAGATCATTGGTATTACAAATTTTCGGCGAAACAACAACAACTTTTCATCAATCAAGATGAAAGGCTTTGATCAATTCTCGACATTTTCACTCGTAAAGCCGTCTGTAAAAATGTCTCAAATGCGAAATTTGCATTTAAAACCAACACCTGAGTGCAACAGAATCGTTTTATACTTCCTGACTGGTAAGTATTGATTATCGAGGGAGCAGCGGCATGAAAAACGTTCAACATAAGAAGTTCGATCAATGTCTGCAAATCCAAGCGCAGCTTCACTTGACAAGGTTTCTGGCTTTATTTGAAAGATGGTTCTATTTCGTATTCTTGGTGGGCATATCCTGTTCAACCGCGGCCGTGGCGCAAATGCAACCCGCAGCAACAAGTGGCAGTCCGGGCGCCAATGCATTTACAGCCACGGTTCAAGAGAATAGCTTTAACAATGTCATCCCATCACAAACTACGGGCTCACCGACCAGCCTTCAGATTACTTCCACCGTTTCAAATGGTGTGTTGACTGTGAGTGGGTTAGATTTCATCTACACACCAAACGCAGGCTTCTCTGGTTTTGATACTTTCTTTTACACTGCTAGTAATGCTACACAGACCTCAACACCAGCTAGAGTCAGTATCTCAGTTGTTCAAGCACCGCCTACGTCGAGTGGCATTAGTGTTAGTTTCGATCAGAACAGTAGCAACAACGTAATATCAACCAATATCACTGGTACCTCGACCACCATAACTATTCTTACCGCACCGACACATGGCACTGCCAGCGTCAGCGGATTAAATCTTATTTACACACCAGCTGCAGGCTATGTAGGCAACGATAGTTTAATTTACCAGACATCAAATTCCGATGCGGTTTCAGCATCCGTCAACGTGTCGATTATCGTCAATGCTATCCCACCCGTAGCCAACACGATCAGTACTAGCGTGGCACAAAATAGTAGTGCCAACTCGATCAACCCCAGCATTAATGGATCGGCGACATCGATTGCGATCAGTAGCGCACCGGCACATGGCAGCGCCAGTGTCAGCGGCATGATGCTTGTTTATACGCCAGCAGCCAATTATTTCGGTACCGATAGTTTTAGTTATATAGCCACCAATGGAAGCGGTAATTCAGCACCTGCGACAGTCAATATTAGTGTCAATCAAGTGGCGCCGACTGCCTTTCTAGTTAGGAGTGCGGTGCTTGAAAACAGTAGCAATAATATTGTTCCTAGTAGCACGATAGGCACCGTAAGCTCGATTGCATTGACCAGTCTGCCAGCCAATGGATCCGCCAGTGTCAGCGGATTAAACGTTATCTATACGCCTAACGCAGGGTTCGTTGGAACAGATAACTTAAAGTATGTCGCAATCAATGCTGCTGGCACATCAGCGAACGCGTCTATGATTATTGAAGTGAGTAGAGTCGCTCCGATTGCCAATCCCGTCACGGCCAGCGTTGTGCAAAATAGCGCTAACAATTCAATTGGCAGCAATGTCATTGGATCAGGCATTAGCATTGTGATCGACACACCACCATCCCACGGCACGTTGAGTGTGAGTGGTTTAAATATGAGCTATACCCCGACTGCGGGTTATGTTGGCAGCGATAGCTTTACTTACATGGCGTCAAATAGCGCTGGAACTTCAGCGCCTGCGGACGTATCGATTGTTGTCACGGCCATCCCACCCGTAGCCAACACGATCAGTACTAGCGTCGCACAAAATAGTAGTGCCAACGCCATCAACCCCAGCATTAATGGATCGGCGACATCG
>JAYVHZ010000291.1:0-17651 GCA_043770645.1 Undibacterium sp.
TAACTTGTTAGAATTCAGCCGATACAATCATTAAACCATACTCATTTCCGCGACTCATCCATGAAAAAAATTCTCGGCTTTTCACTCTTAGAAGCAATGGTTGCGATCGCGATCATTGCCATTTTGGCGGCAATGGCTTTACCTTCGTATTTATTCAAGATAATTCGCGAGCAAATTGAAGCCTCAATACCCCTAATTGACATTGCCAAAACCCCGATAGCCGCCTCTTGGAAAATGGAGCAAATTTTCCCAGCGGACAATGCTGCGACAGGCTTACCGCCTCCCGACAAAATTGTTAGCACGTTCGTGCAAAGTGTCACCATAGAAAATGGTGCAATTCACATGAAATTTGGCAATCGTGCAAACGGTGCCTTAGCCAATAAGACCTTAAGTTTTCGCCCTGCAGTAATGGAAGATGCGCCAGTTGTTCCTATCACTTGGGTTTGCGGAAACGCCGAAGCACCGGGAAAAATGACTTTGAAAGGCATGAACAGAACCAACATCGATCCCCAAAATTTACCACTCCTTTGTCGTAAGCTTGAGCGACCCAAAAACTAAAGGTGCTTTACAAAATAAAAAGGTGTAGCCAACAATCATGTTTGCTACACCTTTTTTATATGGCTAAAAATCGAATTTTCAGCGAATTACTGAAGATCTAATTAAAACTTATGTTCAAAGTTCACACGTAATGCTAAGTGCGTTTTAGAGGTATTTGAACGTACCAAAGATCCACTAGCATCGGTGTAGGTATTTGATGAAAAATTATCCTGATGCAAGGCATTTCCTAAAGCGACACGTACATTGGACTTAGTATCAAATTTCCACAAAGCATAAACATCGAGCACTCGCTTTGGTATGCCATAAGAACTTTGATTCACAGAAATTCGAACTGGTCCAGCATTCTGAAAACTCAAATTACCACCGAGTGTCAATGGCATGTCATCAAGTTTGTAATCAACACCAAAATTCGCGCTCACTGGTGTCTGTGAATCTAAACGATTATTTGGCCCAGGGACAGAATTTACACTTGACGAATTGAAGGCGAGATTGGCACGGAAATCAATAGCCGGCGCATCATCCATTAAGCTACGCAATGGAAACTTGGCATCAAATTCCACACCACGTGTTATTGCCAAACCGTCATTCGTTGGCATCGCCACCCAACGACCATCATTAATAATGGAAGTACGCGTAAAGTCTTCAATCCGGCGCAAGAAGAAGTTGACACTCAAGATACCGCCGTCAGTGAGATAGTGCTCAAATCCTGCGTCCAAACCCCACGCCAGTTCTGGTTTCAGATTTGGGTTACCCATATTGTCTGGGCTAGTCGCACTATTATTTGTAGACAGGAAGCGACGTGGAACTAGACGCCCTGTATCAGGCGCTTTATAAGTGCGCGTGATGCCCAAACGAAGCTGATCATTTTTACTGCCTGGAATTTTGTACAAGGTTTGCAAAATTGGACTCAGTACGCTCGAACGATTCTTGATTTCCGCATAGGTATTACCCTGACTACTCGTATCAATCCCCTCCCAACGCACACCCGCATAAATTGACAAGGCTTTCGTATAGTTCCATTCATCTTGCACAAATAATGCAAGACGATTGACATTGGCAGAGTAGGACTCATCAGTATTAAAAGCGGTGATAGGACCAGCGCCTGTAATCACATCTCTACGCGAATTGCCATCGCTGCGCTTACTCAACCCACCATCCCAACCAGCGGCCAAGGCATGGTTCTCGACAAATGGAGCCGTGTATTTACCGCCAAAAGTAAAACCATTGTCAGTGCTTTCAGATAGATAAGTACGCGCCAGTGTTTGCGTTACCCCTTGTGCATTGGAATTGTTCTCGCCATCACGTTGATTGTAATTTGCACCAAAACGAACATCCAGCTTTGCACTATCTGCTAATTTTCGGACATAATTTAAGTTAGTTCGAATCGACGTACTATCAGAGCTGTTGTAGGAATTTTCATTCAAAAACAAAGGTTTTTCACCTATTACTGTGTTAGTCAATTGTTGATTTCTGTTAGTGAATCTATTTGCATTCACAAAACTCTGTGAAGTTAGCATATCCCCATTTGCCAACATCCAGTTAATACGTGGCGAAATGCCTATCGATTGAAACTTACCTTCACTCTCAGTGGTCGAGTTCCGAGATAAGGTCACCACACCTTTATTATTCGTGAAAACTTCGGTACTCGTGTCAGGTCGGCCAAACTCACCATGATTCAAATTTCCTGAAATGGAGTACGACATCTTGCCGACTTTATCGGACAACTGCAAACTCGCATTCACGCCATATTTACCGTTCTCTTCGCTCATGCCAAGTTTCAACTCGCGCTGTGCAGTGACGATCGCTTTTTTCAATACGATATTAATCGCACCGGCAATCGATTGCGTACTCAACTCGGCCGTTGCAGCGCGTATGACCTCGATACGTTCGATATTATCTGGTGAAATCGAATCCACAGAAAATCCTGGAGGACTAGGCTCACCATTCAACATAATTTGCGTATAGCCAGCACCCAAGCCACGCATACGAACCGCGCCGCCACGGCCTTGCACGCCACCAATCGTCACACCGGGCAGACGTTTTAACACGTCGCCAATATTGGTATCTCCGTAGCGAACAATATCTTCTTGTGTGACGACGATCTTGCTGGCGGTATCTTGACGACGCTCGTCATACCCTTTGGCGCCGCTGACTTCTACTTTCTGAATTCCTGTTGCAACTGGTGCTGTCGGTTTTGCCGGTACGGCCTGCTTAGCTTTGGGCTTCTCCGCTTCAAGCTTCACTTCTTGCGCATGAGTGCTTGGGTTATAAGCAAGCAGGACAGACAAAGGGATTAAAGCCAAACGAAAATGCGATGGAACAGTGAACATAGTCATACCAATAGTTATTAAAAGATGGGGCTTCGACTGAGGGCTACGCGAATAAGTTCAGCACAATACCTTAGGGGAAACACTTTGATACAAAAGCGAGAGAGAGTGAAACAAACCGTCTAATTGAAAATCACAGCATGAAATGAAACTCGCAGGAAATCCGGCTTTCAACCAAACGAAAACGCGGATTATACCTTGACTGAGAAATGTGCCAATCTCAAAGGTCAGGCACAATAGATAAAGTACTAAGCCAATCGCTGCAAAGCCGTCAATAAAGGAATACAAGCATCCGCGACTCTATCAATGCTTTGCTCGCGCAGAGTATTGAGGTCAACTACAACATCAGTTTGCAAACCGGCCCAAGCTAGCAAGGCTTGGCAGGCTTCTGGATGATCAAATAGACCATGAATATAAGTGCCAAGGATCTGATCATCTGGCGAGCGAGTCCCCTCCTCTTCATTCCCATTGGCATCCGTCAGCATAAAGGCTGGCAAGGTATCGCTGCTGGCATAAGTAATGCCCATGTGAATTTCATAACCCGCTACCCTAGCCGTTTGATCCGCAGCAAACAAGCATTGTCCCTGCACTTGTTGCAAACGTTTTTCCTTGGTTAATTCGGTCGTAATATCGAGCAAGCCTAAGCCATCCGAATCGCCAGCCTTGCCTTCAACGCCATGCGGGTCACTCACGATTTGTCCCAACATTTGATAACCGCCACAAATCCCGATCACCTTACCGCCATAGCGCAAATGTTTTTCCAAGACTTGCTGCCAACCACGTTGCTTGAGAAATGCGAGGTCATCGCGGGTATTTTTACTGCCGGGAAGAATAATCAAATCCGCAACAGGGATAGGATGATCTGGGCCGATAAACTGTAAATCGATATCAGGATGCGCGCGCAAGGCATCGAAATCGGTATGGTTGGCAATACGAGGAATGGCCGGCACAATAATCTTAAATTTGCCAGCACTATTCTGGTTCACCTGTATCGCATCTTCTGCATCCAACATCAAGCCATGCAGATACGGCAGTACTGCCAATACTGGTTTACCGGTCTTTTGTTCCAGCCAATCGAGGCCAGGTTCCAACAAGCTGATGTCACCACGAAAACGATTGATGACAAAGCCAATGATGCGATCTCGTTCGGACTCAGATAAGCATTCAAGTGTTCCGATGAAATGCGCAAAGACGCCGCCCCTATCAATATCCGCAACCAAAATGACGGGGCAATCGACGGCCTCGGCAAACCCCATATTCGCGATATCACGCGCCCGCAAATTCACTTCTGCCGGACTACCAGCACCTTCGACGATGATGCTGTCATATCGCTGTTGCAGACGTGCATAGGATTCCAGTACAGCTGACATAGCAACGGTCTTGTATTGATCATAATCACGCGCATCCATATCCGCACGCACTTTGCCATGCACGATAATCTGAGCACCGGTATCGGACGAAGGCTTAATTAATACCGGATTCATATCCGTGTGCGGAGCCAATCCGGCAGCTTGTGCCTGCAAAGCTTGTGCCCTGCCAATTTCACCGCCATCTTCGGTGACAGCACTGTTTAAGGCCATGTTTTGTGGCTTCATCGGAACGACGTTGATTCCTTGGCGATGCAGTAGGCGACATAAGGCGGCAACTACGGTGGTTTTGCCTGCATCAGACGTCGTGCCTTGCACCATCAGTGTTTGAATTTTCATGAACGGTTTTCAGTTAAGATTCAGTAAGGAATAAGCGCGCTGTCGCTGCGTAGTTAGACGGAAAATAAGCGTGAAAGTAAGTCGCCTTCAGGCTACCAATTTGATAGATGACTTCCCCTTGATCTTGCGTCTTGTGTCTGATGGTATGTGCAGACGCGGACAGCGGAGTATCAAAGGTCGAGTAGTGAAAAGTATGTCCACGTAGCTCGCCCTCGGTCGTGATCCAGCTTTGCATACCCAAAGCCGCTAAGCGTTTTTGTATGGTGATCGTGCCAGACAATAATCCCGCCATATTCCAAGTTTGCCCAGCCTGATCAATCAAACGATCAACCAGACTAATCATGCCGCCGCATTCAGCATAAATAGATTTTTGCGCTTGCTGAAAAGCGTCTAAAGACTGTAACCAATTCTGCGCTTGACTCAAAGTCTCTGCATGTAATTCGGGATAACCACCCGGCAAATACAGGGCATGAGCTTGAACAGGTATGGCTTGATTGGCGAGCGGAGAAAAATACCTTAACTCAGCGCCCATCTGCTCCAGTGCTAACAGATTGGCTGGATACATGAAGGCGAAAGAGGCGTCGCGCGCAATCGCGATACATTTGCCCGCCAATAGCTGTGGCACTTCGACAAGTGACCATTCCTCCTCTGTGAAACTCATCCTTGGTATCGCGTTCCAGGCATCGACATCCAGCGAAACATCCGCCGCCATTTGATTCAAAATCTCGTCAATTCCACCAACTTCGTCTGGCAACACCAATCCAAGATGGCGTTCAGGAAGTGCCTGGTCTTGTCGACGTAAGCTAGCTAACACCGGGATATCACGTAATGCACTTTGTATCATGCTCAGATGTCCGTCAGAGGCAATGCGATTCGCCACTACGCCAGCCAACTGTACAGGACCGAAATCACGCAAACCCAGCGCCACCGCACCCACGGTCTGCGCCATCGCCGACGCATCAATCACCGCTAACACCGGTACGCCAAACGCATTGGCCAAATCGGCTGACGACGGCGTGCCGTCGTATAAACCCATCACACCTTCAATCAACACCAAGTCAGCTTGTTGGGCAGCTTCCATCAATAAGGCACGGCAAGCTGGCAAACCCACTAACCATAAATCCAATGACAACACAGGGCTACCACATGCTTGTTGTAGCATCATTGGGTCGATGAAATCCGCCCCAGTTTTAAATACCCGCACACGTTTGCCTTGCTGCGTGAAGTGCCGCGCAATGGCTACAGTGACCGTCGTTTTGCCCTGACCTGACGCGATAGCGGAGATCATTAACACTGGCGCTAAGGCCTTTTTCTCAATCATGATATTTTTTGAATCGTTGATTTAATTTGCGCGGGGTAAAAACAGCACTTGTTCGCCATGCACAAAACGTTCGATAGGATGGGCTAAACACAAACTTAGGTTATCGACAGTCATCACTTGTTGTTTCTCACCACAGAGATAAGAACCATCAGGCATCATCAATAGCGCGTGGGTCGCGATACCATAGGATAAATTGAGATCATGACTGACCATCACCACCGCTTTATTCTTATTCATGCACTCTTGCGCCAGAATGCGCATCACGCTCACTTGATGACTTAAATCGAGTGCATTGGCAGGTTCATCCAACAATAATAAAGCAGCATCTTGTGCCAACAAAGCCGCAATCGCGACTCGTTGTCGTTCGCCACCAGACAAACTGCGCACGTCACGCTGCGCAAATTCCTCGACGTCTAACAGACGCAATGCTTGCATCGCGATCTCATGATCTTGGGCTGACTCCCAATAGTGGGTGTCGTGATAAGGATGACGCGCGCTCAGTACCGTCTCAATCACGCGATAAGCAAAAGCATCGACGCGTGATTGAGAAAGATAGGCACGTTCTTTGGCCAAATCTTCCAGACTCCAAGCTTGAATATCTTTGCCATGCAATTGAATCGAACCGGAGTCACATTCTCGCAAGCGCGCCAAACTGCGCAATAGTGTACTTTTGCCTGCGCCATTACGACCGATGACACACCAACATTCACCCGCCTGCACCTGCCAATGTAGATCACGCAAAAGCGTTCTGCTGCCTACTTTTAATTGCAGGTTTTGCGTCGACAATAAGATAGATGCCGTCATCAATTTCTCCGCATCTGATGCAATTGCATCAGAAATACCGGCACACCAATGATGGCGGTGATGACACCCACTGGTAACTGCTGCGGTGCGACCACGGTGCGAGCCAGGGTGTCAGCGATCACCAAAAAACTCCCGCCCGCAAGACTGGCAACGGGGATCAATAAACGATGATCAGGTCCCAAAGCAAAGCGACAAGCATGGGGAATAATGAGTCCGACAAAACCGATACTACCTGCGGCGCTGACTGCGCTTGCAGTCAATAAAGCCGCGCACACAAAGAGCATTTGTCGCAGACGTCCGATGTTAATTCCTAAGGTGCTAGCATTGTCCGCATGCATCGCTGCGATGTTGATAGCGCGCGCATTCTTCATCATCAAGCCGAGTACGATCAACAGTATGATCCACGAAAGATAGCGTGGCTGCGTATTAGACAGATCACCGATCATCCAAAACACCATACCGCGCAAACTGCTATCGGGTGCAATCGACAATAACAAAGTCACGACAGCACCACAACCGGCAGCCACAATCACCCCAGTCAATAACAATAAAGGCGCACTACCCTCTGAGCTACCTGAACCACGGAGATCGCGATACGCCAGCATGAAGAGTAAAGCCGCCACGGAGATAGAGCCACCAAAGGCAGCGATATCGACCATGACACCAGCGCCAAAAAAAAGAATCGTCGCTAAGGCACCGACCGAGGCACCACCTGACAAACCCAGCACATACGGATCGGCCAAGGGATTGCGCAATAATGCTTGCATCAAAACGCCAGATAAAGCCAAGGTCGCACCGGTTACAAAACCAGACAAAGCCCGCGACAGGCGTAAATCCAACACACTGCTGGCAAGCGTAGAGGTATGCCCTTGAAAGAGATCAAATAGTGCCTGTTGTAAATCGCTCAATGACAAAGAAACAGAACCGATTAAACAGGCAAACAATAAACTCGCCAAGCCAAGCACGCTCATTCCCAGCATCAGAGTAGCGGCACGATTTGGCGAGTTAATGAACACGATACGGTTTCCTTGTTTGAACAAAGTCCTTGTTATTAAATGACTTTAGATATTATCTGTAGCCGTAACTCAGGCCAAGATAAAAGTTCGAACCTGGCGTACGATAATTTCTCGCCAATTCATAATCTTTATTTGTCACATTATTCCAACGTGCCAACAAAGACCAATCACTAGCGATCTGATAAGTTGTCACCAGATTGACGATACCATAACCACCTAAACGATTTTTATTCGCGGCATCGTCAAAGCGATCACCCGACACAACACTTTCGATACCGACGGTCAAGTCATTGCTGCGGTAATCCACACCAAAGCTGGCATGGCGTTGCGCGCGGCGTGCCAAGCGTTTTCCGGTGGTGTCGTCAGTTGGATCTTGGATATCCATCGTCGTGCGCAGATTCAAGGCGCCAAGTCGAGTCGACGCACCCATCGTCAAGCCTGACAATGTGCCTTTATTGATGTTCGCTGCACAGCCAAAATTGAACCCAGTCGGGCAATTTTTCTTTTCTGTGTACACTAATAAATCTGTGATTTTATTTTGATAGTAAACCGCACTTAATTGCACAATGCTGTCATCGTAAAACACACCAACTTCAGTGTTTTTACCAAGCTCTGGTTTATTCGAAGGAACACCGTAACCTGGGTAATACAATTCATTAAAAGTTGGTGCCCGGAAGCTAGTCCCATAGCTGGCATTCACGCGCAATGCATCACTTAACTTATAACCATAAGCAATACTGCCAGTATTGTGTCTGCCGTACTGAGAACTATCATCCAAACGCGCACTCAGGCTCGCCAAATGCGCATCTTGTTTCATGACGTACGCCAGCGCATAAGACTGCGTGTCACGTTTACCGTTTAAAGCAGCTGTCGTAGTACGCACATCTTCTTCACGTTTTTCTGCGACAAATTGCAAAACATCTTTACCGAAGCTCACATCGTTTTGCCAGGTCCAGCCACGTTGCGCGGTGTCCGCATTGCTCTTGCCGTAAGACGCATCGGTAAATACGCGATCCGTGTTACGTGAAAATTGTAGGCTAGAATTCCAATTTTTGGCTAATTTTCCTCGAGCGAACGTAGCAACATTATCGAACTTTTGCACGCCAAAATCTCTCTGCTTAGCACCTGCATCAAAATCAACATCCAAAGTACTCTGTACAAAATTCACACCCACCGTCAAATCTGACATCAATTTCCAAGATAAATTACCGTTAAAACTCTTTTGCGTATAACCATCTTTGTCTACGTTGTAGGTGTACTGACCTGACGCTGGTTTTGAAGCCGAAAAGCCATCGGTGCGTTCTTTGGCGGTATTTAAACTATATTGAAAATCATTGGCAGACGAGCCAAATACACCCGCTTCAAATTTACGCAGATTATTGCTACCAATTCCAAAGTTCAAACTAGTGCGAGATTGTGGACCAGATTTTTTGGTAAACAATTGAATCACACCACCCATCGCATCAGCACCATACAAACTAGAGAGTGGGCCATAAACGATTTCAATTCGTTCGATTTGCGATAGAGGAATACTGCTCCAAGTCGCGCCACCCGTCGTTGATGAACCGATACGAACACCATCGACAAACACCACGCTCTGTGCATTTGCCGCGCCACGGATAAAGACAGAAGACACAGAACCAGCGCCGCCAGTACGTGAAATCTCGATGCCGCGTTGTTGCTGCAATAAATCGACAATACTGGTCGCGCCCGCTCTTTGAATTTGTTCTGCGGTGATCACCACATTATCCGCCAACACGTCTTTAGCGACTTGCACTTGACGTGCCGCAGTGATAATGACTTGTTCTTGGGCATTGTCAGTTTGTGCCAATGCGGACGTTGAAAAACAGGCGGCAATCGCCAGACCTAGGCTGAGAGGTTTACATTGTTGAATCATAATAAAATCACTTGATGCGCTACCGGTTCAACACAAATTATTGAACTTCATAGCAAGTCGCAAGCCACCGAGATCCCCGTTGTGTGCTTGAATACAAAGCATATTTTGAATAGAGCAAGCAAGACCACATTAAGTTGGTTTGCTGATATAGACTGAAATTACTAATTCAATGCGATAGCTTTTAAAAAAACCAGCACAAGAAGAATCATCACAGAACATCCCCGTTCGTCATACTTCACTTATTTTGGCCGGTATCCGGGCTGACAAACATCACCATCACACCTTCCCATGCACAAAGCACAGTGGTAACGAAGGATGGCTGGCCTGGTAAAAAACCAAGCGTTTGTACACCGTTGCGGGGGCAGCACACGTATGCAAAATCGCATTGTGTTTCCCGTTTAACCGCCGACATGATTATGTCAGCGAGCACCAAAACAGCGGCATTTTAGCCTTTAACGGGTGGTTGGACAAGGATGGTTTCCTACTTTTCTTCATCAGAGACAGACTCACCAGTAACACTAGAAGCAAAAATACAAGCTTCAACGACATTAAAAAGATAAACTCAGTTAGATAAAACCGATGACTGCTCAGTCATTTCGGCTCGCAGTCGAAGCAGCGATGTTATGTATCTTTAGGCGGATCCTGCTTACTAACTAGCGAGACCCAGGCATTGAGTAGATCTTGATGCAATTCGGAAATATCGACAAATCGCACACCAACGCGGAAAGCATCTCCGCTCAGTATTGAATGTAGAATTGCAATTTTACATTGGACTTTATAAGGTTGACTGGATCCAACATCGATCTGAGGAACTTCGAGCATGCAGTGATATTCTCTATCGATCATCAATGACTGTGGGCTCAAAATCAAAATTCCTGTCGCAGAGACATTAATGGCGCGAATTTGCAGGATATTACCTTCCGCCACTTTGATCATGCCGCGCCAAGTGACATTAATTCGAGGGCTTCTACGCAGTTCTATCATGTTGAGTTGGTATTCTTATGGGATTTGCAAAGACAAAAAACAGCGGCAAAGTGCCTACTGTTTTAATGTAAAACAATATTTTACGACACTTCAGCGCTGTTCTTGGGTTTGCAATCCAAATTACGATTAAGCAGCTTTCCAACGAGTGTAAAAATACCCACCAATAATTGCAGCGATGGCGATCTCGCCTTGCATAATCACATTAGACATTGTTGCTACTTGATTAAAACCAAAGATATCAAGCATCGCTACTTTATCTGCCTGAGTTGCAACGTACACCGTGAACAAAAATAAAGACATAAAGGTTTTCGACGTATTTGTCAATTTCCCTAAGCTACTTGCCAATGCACTGACACTGATAATGCCGATGACCAAAGCTAAAGCAAAGAATGGCGTTGCAAACCCTAGGCGAAAAATAATCACACCCGTAAATAGGAAACCCAGAAGAATCGTCGCCAGCAATTGCCTAAAATAACGACGCACAGCGCCCCCTCTCACTGCGCCTGTCATACTTTCTATGGCAGCTTGAAAGTCGCGGGTACTGATGTCGCTGACTAGCACACCCCAAAATGCCACAGCGAATATTGTCAAGCCTGGTAATGCACTGAGTTTTAATAAGGCAGCAAGTCCCGTCAACACAACTAAAGCGATAATAGCGAACGGCGAATGGACGAACGTCAATGCAATATCAGCAACAACTTGCCCCATAAAATTCGCAGATTTAGCTGACCAAATAAACAGAGGTTGCACTTGTTTTGCTAATGGACGGGTCCAGCCATTCAAGATTTCTAAAGGCGAACGACGCTTTCTAGCATGCGACTGCTTTACTTTGTCAGGTGAGAAGCGATGGAACAATGGGATAGCTGGCAATAAAAGTGTTAAGGCTAATCCAGCTGTAGAAAGACGCAATACGAACATTTGCCAAGACCACATATTGACCGGCAAAGTAATTGGAGCAACTAATGGATTAAAGGTGCTGGCTCCGAGAGAGAAGTTATTGGTTAGCAAATGCGTTTTCAAAACCACAATCGTACTCACCAAGCCACTAAAATCTAGTACCAGCCAAGATGACAAAGAGCCGGCACTCATTTCTTCAATCTTTGAGATGATCGATAGCTGCAACATCCATGCGAGAAAATAGATGAAATCACCCGCTTTTCCCATCAAAAACGGAACACTATCAAATAAAATCGCTGCACTTACCGCAAACACGATCATTGGTACCAAAACCAACAAGTAGGTCTGCAGATACACCAATACTTGAATTGGACCATCGCCTCGTAAAGCGTGCAATACCATAATTGAACACATTGCCACCATAATCAAAGCGAACATATAAATCACGCCGCCTAGCCAACGACTAAATAGAAATAAACCATTGCTCACTGGTGTCGCCGCAATCACGCAACCAATACCACTGCGAATATCTTCGACTATCCTGCCACGCACCAAGAAGAAGCCAATCAAGGCCATCAGAAAACTCAGCATACTTGCGCTTCCCATTGCCAAGGCTGAGCTGGTGTACAACACGCGAGCCTGATTAATCGCCATCAAGCTCGATCCCGTTTTTGGATCAACGATCATTGCCCAACTAATCGCAATCATCGCCATCACGGCGACCAAGGTACTGAGTCTGCGCATGCGCAATCTGACTTCGTTCATTGATAAGACTTGCAACAATTGGAAGGTTTGCATCCACCCTTGACTGTTGATGATTGGAGATCGGGGCAGCGTTGACGCATTTACACTATGGCGTTGTATCTCTGTTTTTATGGAAGAAGGAGACCTACTCATAGCGTCACCTCTTGCAAAGAATAGCGTTGTGCCATCAATGCATCTTCTAAATTTGGCAGCACTAGCTGCGCATCAACATGAGGTTTCGTTGTATGGGCGATTCTTAATGACATCATTTCACCTTGGCGCTGCGCATGTAAAACTTGATAACGCTGGCGCATCGCGTCGACTTCTGTGTTGGCAAGCTGCACCGTCCAGATTTGACCATGCGCATTTGTGATCATATTTTCTGGTGTATCAAAACCGATCAGCTTTCCATTTCGCATAATCGCTAGTTCACTAGCAACACTTTCCACGACGGAGACAATATGGGTGGACATAATCACTAATTTTTCGGCACCCAACTCACTTAACAGATTACGAAAACGTAGGCGCTCTTCAGGATCTAAACCAGCGGTTGGTTCGTCAACTACCAAAATATCGGGATCATTCAATAATGCCTGAGCAATTCCTAAACGACGACGCATACCGCCAGAAAACGCAGAAGCGGAACGCTGTGCATGTTCGGTCAAATTCACCAAGTCAAGCAAGTAGCGAATGCGCTCTGGATCACGCACACCTTTCAAGGCCGCAAAATATTGCATGAATTCAAGCGCACTTAGATTTGGATAAACGCCAAAATCTTGCGGTAAAAAACCGAGTCTGGAGCGAATCGCATCAGGCGATTTAACGATATCGACGCCTTGAAAAATGATTTCACCGCTAGTCGGTTTAGTCAGGGTGGCAATCATTTGCATCAGAGTGGTTTTGCCTGCGCCGTTATGCCCGATTAAACCCAACACACCGCGCTTTAAATGTAAGCTGACATCATCAACCGCAGTCACATTTTTACCAAATTTCTTTACTACATGACGTATCTCTAACATGGCGCATCTCCTTTTATGAATTGGCTACATCACCAGCAAGCCCTGAATAATAATGAATCAATCGCTGTGTAATGAATCGATGAGCGCACAGTAAGTCATTCAGACTTTACGAGCTTGCGATTTGAGACAAACTGCGTAAAAGATGTAATAGCCTGCACAAAAAATGTCTTCAAGACGACCGGCATTGAAGGACTAAGCCGACACTTGATACGAAAAGATATTCAGAATAAATTGCTGTAGATGCACGTAGTTTTAAGGGACTTCATGTCCCTTACAACATTTCCTCTGTGAATAAATGCGAAATCAAGACTAAAGAACTTGAATGTGTTTGAATCGAAGACCTTTCCTTATTTTCTTTTACTGATGCATCTCCCCAAGCTTCGTTTCTTAGAGCATGAATCGCGCGGCCGCAGGCTGTTAGGACGCCTGCTGCCTTTGATCATTTTTGTTACGACGGGGCTGGCAACAGAGCTCATCCTGTTTGAAGAGCGTCGCCGTCAAGAGAGCGTCGAACAGCAAAATATGATGAGCAACGCGGGCGAAATTCGCGCCATCATTGAATCAGAACTTAATGCAACGATCCATCTGGCATCTGGTCTGGTTTCTTTTATTAAATCTAAAAATGGCACATATCAAGTCAGAGAAATGGAAACTTGGCTGACTGATTTGCAGGCGAAAGAACCAAGCATACGCAATATCACAATTGCACCTGGCAATCGTATCCAGACGGTCGTGCCGATAGAAGGCAATCGCTCGGCACTTGGACTTTATTACCCAGACAATCCGCAGCAATGGCCAGGCTTGGGTTAATCGATTTCCAAAGAAATAGTCGAACGCATGAATGGCGAGATCGGCTTTACATCAATTGAAGGTAAAGGATCGACTTTCTATTTCTCACTGCCAAAGGTGTCACAATAAAAACTGTTCAAAAAAATACCCATCAGTGCAAAGAAAAATCAGCATGATGGGCGTCCTTCACAAACGAACAATTACAAGCCCGTATGCGCGGCTATGTACGATTTCATCGCAGAGACATCCGTATCCATCACTATAAAACGTTGTGGCAGTGCTTCAATATTTTCAAAACCTGCCGGACGTTGCGCATCGCGGCCTAATGCTTCCTGAATGGTTTCGTTAAACTTGGCTGGCAAGGCAGTTTCCAACACAATCATGGTGACATCCTTTTGCAAGTGTTCGAGTGCGACTTTGATGCCATCTGCCGTATGCGTATCGACTGTAATACCGTACTCTTTTTCAACTTGTCGTATCGTTTGCAAACGATCGACATGCACTGATTTACCTGATGCAAATCCAAATTGTCCAATTTTCTTGAATTCGTCACCATCACTACCGACTGCGCCAGATAAATCAAAACCACCTTCAGTTTCAACTTTGCGAAACAAAGACTTGAGACGTGCAGTATCGCCATCCAACAAATCATAAACGAAGCGTTCAAAATTTGACGCCTTCGAAATATCCATAGAAGGGCTAGTTGTATGGTAGGTCTCAGCAGACTTACGCACCCGATAAACACCGGTACGGAAAAATTCATCCAGCACATCGTTCTCATTTGTCGCCACCACTAGAGTGGCGATTGGCAATCCCATCATGCGTGCAATATGCCCTGCACAAATGTTGCCAAAGTTACCGGAAGGAACAGTGAAGGAGACTTTTTGTGAATTGTTATCTGTTGCCAACAAATAGCCACGGAAGTAATATACGACCTGCGCGACAACGCGTGCCCAATTGATGGAATTGACGGTACCAATTTTTTGGCGATGCTTAAACTCAAGATCATTAGAGACGGCCTTCACCATATCTTGGCAATCATCAAATACGCCATCGACCGCAATATTAAAAATATTCGGTTCTTGCAAACTAAACATCTGTGCTGCCTGGAATGCGCTCATTTTTTTATGTGGGGAAAGCATGAAGACACGAATCCCCTTCTTGCCACGCATTGCATACTCCGCCGCACTTCCCGTGTCACCTGAGGTTGCACCAAAAATATTCAATTCAGCCTGATTCTTTGCCAAGGCATATTCGAACAAATTGCCTAGCAACTGCATCGCCATATCTTTAAATGCCAAGGTTGGACCATTCGACAAAGCCTGCAAAACCAACTTTTGACCATCTTTTTCGTACAAAGTCCGCAATGGTGTAATCGCGTCTGCAGATTCATCGCTACGGGCATTCTTATAGACTTCCGCGGTATAAGTTTTGCGCGTGATTGCTAGTAAATCAGCGTCTGGAATATCGGTAGCAAATTTGCGCAAGACTTCAAATGCTAAGTCGGCATAACTTAATGAACGCCAATGATTTAATTCCTCAGCAGTCACTTGCGGATAGGTTTTAGGCAAGTACAAACCACCATCAGGTGCTAAACCACCTAATAAGATTTCAGAAAAACTAACAGAAGAATCAGGGGATGCTGCGTAACCACGGGTTGACAGGTATTGCATAATGAGAGAATGAAGATAAATAAGAGAAGTCGGATATTCTCTTAATTATATCTTGCAATGCAGCAGAAATTTCGACACGCACTGAATTTTCTTAACAGGCTTAGCAAATATTCGATGGTGCTTCAACACAAGCTTAAACCAGTAGATTTAGACATCAAAACTTTACATTAAAATCATCCTACAACTGAAGAAACGTCTTGCCACCGTCGTGCAGCCTCAGAGATGTATTGTATGATCGCGTATCAAGATCTTCGACAAGCTATCGCAATCTTTCACGGATTTACCTATGCAAACTGAACATTTCTGGATGCCTTTCACCGCCAATCGTCAATTCAAAACCAAGCCACGTCTATTGGAAGGTGCCAAAGGTATGTACTACCGGAGCACAGATGGCCGCGAAATTCTCGATGGAACTGCGGGTTTATGGTGCGTGAACGCAGGCCACAATCATCCTAAGATTGTGGAGGCGATTCAGCGTCAAGCAGCGACGATGGATTTCGCACCGACCTTTCAAATGGGGCATCCACTGGCGTTTGAAGCAGCAACTAAGCTGGCCAATATGGCACCAGTGGGATTAGACCGAGTCTTCTTTTGCAATGATGGTTCAGAAGGCGTTGACACTGCATTAAAAATCGCTCTTGCGTATCACAAAGTGCGCGGTGATGCGGGACGTTTCCGCCTAATCGGACGCGAGCGCGGCTATCACGGTGTTGGATTTGGTGGGATCTCGGTCGGTGGTATTGCAGCGAATCGCAAACAGTTTGGCCCTGCGCTATCGGGGGTCGATCACCTGCCCCACCCTTTAAACATTGCTCAAAATGCCTACAGTAAAGGCCTACCTGAACATGGAATCGAGCTGGCCAATGTATTGGAACAAAGACTCTTGGCTTTACACGATCCCAGCACCGTAGCGGCTGTGATTGTCGAACCAATCCAAGGTTCGACTGGGGTGATATTACCGCCACTTGGCTACTTACAAAAACTGAGAGAAACTTGCAGCAAGCACGGTATTCTATTAATTTTTGATGAAGTGATTACTGGCTTTGGTCGGCTCGGCACTGCCTTTGGTGCCGACTATTTTGGCGTTCAACCAGATATGATTATCTGCGCAAAAGGCTTAACCAATGCGGCCGTACCTATGGGGGCTGTGATCGCCAACACGGCGATTTATGACACCTTCATGCGCGCAGTACCCGCAGATCAAATTGAGTTTTTTCACGGCTACACTTACTCAGCGCATCCGCTCGCGTGTGCAGCGGCAATCGCGACACTAGATGTTTTTGAAGAAGAAGGAATTTTTCAAGGTGCAGCAGAAATGTCGACCTACTTTGAACAAGCTGCGCATAGTCTGCGCGGTTTACCAAACGTAAAGGACATTCGAAATCTTGGGCTAGTATGCGGAATTGAATTGGAATCACAAAGCGGCAAATCAACGACTCGTGCCTACGAGATTTTTGAAAAATGTTTTTGGGAAAAAGAACTTCTGATACGGACCACCGGAGATGTCATCGCATTGTCACCACCATTGATCATCAACAAAGATCAAATTGATCAATTGTTTTCCCGATTGGCTGCAGCGATTCAAGAGCAAGCAAAAGCGTAAACAAAAAACTGTGAGGTAAAACCACGCTCGCAGAAGCAACTCAAGGAACACCTGATTTATCAAGTGTTCCTCGAATCAAGCCAATTTAGTGTCCGTGTCCTTCACCATGTGTTTCCACATTCACCGGCACACTTCCAGCATTTTTACCTTCAAAGAAGAAGGCTTTTCTTGGCTTATTACGCTTGCCGACTTCGTTCATGCTATTCGCATCGTAAAGTCGACCATTAATCATGACCTGAGCAATCTGATCTGACTGACGAATATCTTTCAAAATATCGCCATTCAGGATCACCAAGTCCGCTAATTTGCCCAC
>JAYVHZ010000292.1:0-14322 GCA_043770645.1 Undibacterium sp.
CACATCGTTTTGATACACCGTAGCTTCAAGGTTTAGATTCGCGTGACGATATTTCAAACCAATCTCATTTGACTGATTCTGCTGCGGGCTTAAGGCTGCATTGCCAAAGCCAGGAAAATACAATTGATTAAAACTAGGTGCCTGAAAACTGGTACCAGAACTGAGCACAGCACGCAAGTCAGGAGTGAATTGATAGCCCCCGGACAAAGACCAATTGGTGAATGAGCCAAATTGAGAATTATGATCATTCCGCAGCACCGCCAATGCGCTCCAATCTCCCGTACGCAAAGCATACGACAACATCGCACCTAACAAATCACGCGCCTTAACCGAATAATTCGTACTACTATCAACTTCTTCGTGTCGCTGTTCAATCGCAAATGAAAGTACATCCTGACCGAGGCTAAGATCGTTCTGCCAACTGGCTTGATTGCGGCGTGTGTTGAATTTTCCGCTGCCGCCAAATGCGCGATCGCTCAAGCGAAAATATTTCGTCACCGACTGCTCTTCGGCGATTCCAAACGCTAGCGTGGATTTCCAGTTCGGCAGCCATTGCGCTTGCCACTGTGCAGACAAATTATTTAAGCTGGAATAGGCACGGGCATCGGTATTGGCCTTGGTGAGTTTCAAGGGATTTGGCGATGCGGAACCATCAAATTGATAATCGGTATCGCTATGTAATAAGCCTAAACTCAATTGATGTTGCGGGATGACTTGATAACGCAATTTGGCATCCACACTAGTCGTTTGAAAACCATCGCGATCAGGATTAAAAGCGGAAAATAGAGGGTTCACCAAGACAGAAATACCGTCTGCTTTTTCGCGTGACCACCCCAAACTATAACCAAGATCACCAGCACTGCCCCGCACAGCCAAGCCAGCTTGTTGCTGTCCATCGCCGCCAACACCGATGTTCGCGGCATAGACCGGCTTAACGCCAGGCTCACGGGTAATGATGTGGATCACACCACCGACTGCATCAGAACCATACAATGCGGACGCTGCGCCGCGTAATACTTCGATACGCTCAATGCGATCCAATGGAATATTTTCTAAAGCTGGTGTTCCCGATGTCGCGGAGCCTATGCGTATGCCGTCCAGTAATATCACGGTTTGCGAGGATGTCGCCCCACGCAAAAAGACGCCACTTGAAGAACGGTAACTGCCATTACGAGAAATTTGTACGCCAGGCAAATTCGCCAATACATCGAGCAGAGAACTTTGCCCGACAAGGTCGAGCTCAGTACGATCAATCACCGTCACATCGGCTAATACATCCGTCAGTTTGGTGGGGATCCGGTTGGCGGTAATCACCACATCTTGCAATGCAGGCGTTACCGCAGTTTGTGCTTGCGCAACATTGAGCATCAAGCTTGCAGACGAAGTGACGCAGGCAAAGCAGATTCCTGCAGGTGAAGTTAAGAATAGAGGTGAAAGTAAAGCAGAATTTTTCATCGAACATCATTAGTGAAAAATCTGATATCTCCAATCGATCAGACGTAAGCCCACATGCAGCGCATCTGCAATAAGGTGGCGAGCAAAAAGCATAACAAAATCCGTTCATATGACGAATCCTTGCCAAAGCTCTCAGCAAATTACAATCAGATCAAATGTGAAATAAAAGATGTCGATCAGCTCTCTCTGTCATCCCCGACAGTAAGAAAGCAAAACACGCGATGCGAATAAAACCATAGGCATCGCAACCTCGTTGGCCGGTATCCGGGCTGGCGGAGACTACCTCTGTCGCCTTCCCAGTCGCTTGTTCAAGGCGTCCAGTGGCTTGTGTGACAGAAGCGGAGTCGATGAAGACTCGTCCGCTTGACCGTTGCGGGGGCAGCGCAGGTGAGCATTTTGTCAGAACAAAACACCTCCTGCTTCCCGTTGAACTGCGACATGTGAACCACATCGCGAGCACCAACTTGGTTATTTTATCAGCTTAATGCACAAATTAAAAAGACAAATTACTTGAATCACAATATTCAATAAAACGATACCGGAATTTTGGATATGCTCAAATTCCGATTTGCACAATAAAAAAAAGCACTAATCGCCAAATACGATTAGTGCTTTTCAAAAAATTAGTTCCCACCAGTGCCGCTATGCCGGCATCCTGAACCCGGCGGTTCAAGTCGGCCAAGGTCAGTTCAAATCGGGTTCATCGGACATAAGCGACGCTCACACCATTGAACAATTTCCAAAGCCTATGCACATAAATGGTTCAAGGAATATATGGCACTGGCGAACACGGTAGGAGCTTGTAGTTTACTCCTTCCTCAAAAAAATCACATCAACTTTTACAGATTTTTTTGATTGTTTTAAACAATAAGGAACAAATTTAAAATAGATTTTCTTGCGGTGTTAATACTTGGTCTATGGTGTCGTTCATGTTTTGAATTTTCTGCTTGACCTCACCAATACTCAGACCCGATAAAGGTCCATCATGCGCCTTGGTCGACAGCAAATCGGCTGCCATACCGAGTGCTGCCATCACGGCGATTCTGTCTGTGCCTTTGACTTTAGAGGCATCACGAATCGCGCACATTTTTTCATTCAGATACGAAGCCGCTTCACGCAGTGCACGGTCTTCGCCTTCTTTACAAGCGAGTTTGTACGACAAGCCCATGATGTTGACATCAATCTGGATCGATTTTGGCTCGCTCATGCTGCATCCTTCTCGTCATCGTTGGGTAGTTGCGCCAAGATGGCTTCGACTCGGCTGTGTGCTTCTGATACGCGTTCACGCAAATCTTTGTTTTCCGACGCCAGATCGACCGCCGTCCGGCGTAATGCAGCATTTTCCAGACGCAAGGTTTGCGTCATTTCGGCGAGGCGATTGAGCTTTTCAGCTAATAATTCAAATTCGGAAATCATCTTGGCTATCTAAAGAACTTCAAGTGGTTGAGTTTGCAATCGAGTATCAAGTAAAACTTATAGGACTTACGCAAAATTGCGCTAGCTAGGCGCGTCGCCGAAGACAGTACACTAGTACGACGAGGCGACTGCAACGACGCTAGCGTCTATTTTGCGTAAGTCCTAACTTGAACTCTAAAGAGAAACCCATTAATTATAAAGGGATTTTTCCATCATTTGCGATCAATTACAAATAGCTCAGAGGATTAATTCATAGGAATAAACTGTCCATCCGCCAAGATCAAGGCTAGCCTTCGCTTTTTGGCAGGATAAATGTTAGCAAGTGCCTCTGCGTAAATGTTTAATTGTTGCTGATAAGCGAATTTCTCCGATTCCAATAACTGTCGTTTGTAATCCAAAATCCACAGATCGTCATCCAACACCACCAATCGATCCAAGCGCATTAATTGCTCTTGATACACGACATCCATTTCATTGCGGGCAAAACTAAACTGCTTAGGATTAAAGAAATGCTCTAAAACAGGGGCATTCAAAATCGCCACGGCTTGCTCACGCACGATTTTGGCAACGCTTAGCGCACAAGGTAACCATGCCGCAATCACTTCTGCAGATGGAATACGAATCGGCCAATCGCGAATATCATTGGTCAGACGTTCCATCAAGGCATGTAAGGCCACGCCTTCAATTTGCTCTGCAGACATGACGGATGCGCGCCTAGACTCTGACAATACCGATTCTGGCAATGCCAAATTAGGTGGCGTAAATGAATTCAGAACAAATGAGGTATTTGCAGCATTATTTATCATCGCCGTAGCGCCAACGCCGCTTTCATCATCCGACATCGATATCTCGATTGGATCCAAGGACATGAAGCGTTGATACCAACTTCCTGTTTGTACGCCGGTTTCATCGGTGGCTCTGTCACTGGCGATGCCACTGACGATGAGAACTTGCTTTGCTCGCGTCACCGCCACATAGAGCATATTCCAATTCTCTTGCTTGGCTTGTTCTTCTTCCGCTGCAAATAAGCGATCTCGAGCAGCCCCACGATCATCTTTTTTACCGAATACAGAGAAATGTTTTTGCTCACCCGGTTGTAGTGGCCACGCGCAAAGCACGCCAATATTATCTTTAGCTGCCTCACTATGATTACTATCTAACATCACCACAATCTTCGCTTCCAAACCTTTTGCGCTGTGGATGGTTAAAATTCGTACTGCATCCAAACCACTGGCTACACTAGACTCATCCGGCGAATCGGTCTCTGCGCCGCGATCAAATTCTTTGAGCGCCGCAATGAATTTTGGCAAGCTAGGATAACGACCGCCATCCATATTGAGAGCCAGCTCGGTAAACGCGGTGATGTTGCCGATTATTTGTTGGCGATTGGTCGCTGATGCATGTTGTGCATAGAGATTGACTAATTCCCCTTGATGCAAAATACGGTCAAGCAAATCGTGTACGGGCAAATCATGCGCAGCTTGCATCCAATCTGCTAACAACCGCACCGCCCTTTGCAAATGTGGCAGCGTACCTTTGTCCATTGCTAACAAGCGCTTCCACCAGGCGCTCTCCTCGCGCTGAGCGAGCACAATCAAATCTTCATCGGTCGCGGCAAACATAGGCGATTTCAACACATGTGCCAAGGCGCGGTTATCGCCAGGTGTCATTAAGAAATTCAACAAGGCAATCAGATCGACGATTTCCAAGGTTTGCAATAAACCACCACGACGATTCGACACAAATGGGATTCCTGCTTCGCGCAAAGCTTTTTCATACGACGCTAAGTGGGTGCGGCGTCTGACCAATAGCATCACATCCGACCATTGGAAAGCTTCCGACGCCTCTTTTCGCAATTGCAAAAGTTGCTGCGCAACTAGCTGCCCTTCTTGATACCGACGTTGATCGTCTTGCTCGACGACTGGCGTCGTCAATGGATCACGAAGTGGAAATGCTGGGGCATTTTCCTCTGAAGAATTTTGAATGTCTGCGCGAATCAAAGGCAAACGCAAAACCTTTCCATCACTAGATGCTGCCGTGGTCTGTGCCGTGTAAATCGCATTGCCGATCATCGCCTGATTTAATACCTCAACTATCGCAGGTGCATTTCTGCGCGTTTGATTGGTGCGGAGAACGACAGCACCTTGCTGTGCCAACATGTCGCGGGCGGCAATAAACACGCGTGGATCAGCGCGACGAAATCGATAAATCGATTGTTTAGGATCGCCCACAATAAATACGGTCGGCCTCGCGGTATCTGCACCATAAGCATCTAGCCAAGCGCTGACGATATTCCATTGCAAAGGATTGGTATCCTGAAATTCATCTAACAAGATGTGCTTATATTTGGCATCTAATCTTCCATGCAGATACGCGGCAAATTCTTCATTCGCTAATAGTCGATAAGCTTGCCATTCAAGATCGGCGAAATCCAACATGCGCTGTTCTGATTTCAAACTCTGGTAGCACTCAACATAGGCTTGCCCAACCACAAACAGCGCTTGATTCAAGCGCAATACCGACGCTTCTTTGCTACGGCGTTCAAATACTTTTAGAGTCTCGGCAATCGCATTACATTCATCATGAAAAGCTGATTCATTATCGGCACCCAACCACGCTTCAATCGCGGCACTCAAATTCTTAGTCTTCCGATTTTTGCGGTTGACGCCTTCACTGCTATAGAACTCATTCGCTAAGGCGGAAAAATGGTCTACGCTGACGAGATCATTTGCTTGTCTCGCATTCGTTATTGCCATCTCTATCGCAACACCGCGTTTTTGATTTTCTGGACTGCCCTTGCCTAAACAAATACCAATGTTTTGGATACGCTCTAGCAATGCCTCATCCTGCCAAACGCGCAAACGCGCATCACTGACTGCGTCCTCGCCCATCAAGTCTTGCAGCTGCAAAATTGCCGCATCACTTGATGCAGCGTCTTCGCTGACCGCCCACCATTCTGCCCGTTTCGCGAGAAACGCATCGAGCATCAACTGCGTGCTGAAATCGCCTAATTCCTCATACAGATATAATAATTCTTGTTTAAGACTATTCGTTCCGCTGTCGGCATTCTCATCTTTCATTCCCGCAGCTTGCATCAACTGCCCCCACGCCTCACGCTGTATGCTGCTGGTCGATTCCAATAAATTAAAACCATGCGGCACGCCAGAAGCCAAAGGTGCCAACTTCAGCAAACGTCCAAACCAGCTATGAAAGGTATCCATAGACAAGCCTTGCGGGTTACCAAGCAAGTTCTCATACAGTTGCCGTGCTCGTGGCAAACTGCTGGCCATTTGCGATGCTGGGACCCCGCGTTCAAGCAGAATGGTGCTAGCCAGTTCTTCATCTGCCAATGCTAATTGCTGTAGCAATTCCATCAAACGATGCTGCATTTCCTGCGCGGCCTTACGAGTAAAAGTAATCGCCAATAATTCAGCAGGCTCAGCACCATCAAGTAATAGACGTAACATGCGAGCGACCAATAGCCAAGTTTTCCCGCTACCAGCACAAGCTTCAACCACGACCGAGCGATGCGGGTCGCAAGCTGCTGCAGTAAAACGCATCGCGTCCACCACTTGCCCATTTAATTCATAGGCCTGCGCCTGATTTATTTCATTCATCACCAGGCTCCTTTACGGCACAAACCGCGCACATCGCAATACGCACAAACACTTTCTACCCCTTGCGCGGGCAAACCTACGCCATGTTGTATCGCCTGCATATTTTGACGGATGGCAGTTTCTAATTCGCTTTTCCATTGGCTGTACTCTTGTGCTTCAACGTCGCCTGTTTTGTCACGTTCGGTTTCTAGCGCGACGTAATAGGCAGTATCGACAGGATCTAACACAGTCACATTGAGTTCACTAGCGTCATCGCCATGCGGAATCTTGGCTTGCAACAAGCCATAGAAAGCTAATTGATGATCTTCAAAATTTTTCAATCGCGCTCTTAGCGCAGTTTTATTTTTGGTTTTGTAATCCAATACGGCACGCTCGACTTCACCATTATCGAGATGACGTTCGTCAATTCGATCGACTCGCCCACGCAAAGTAATCGCACCATCATCCCATGCCAATTGCGCCTCAGCCCAGACCTCGCCAAAGGCAAACAGCCAGCCATCAGATTCACGTTCATTTGCCCAAGCGACATAAGCCGGAATCACTTTACGCCAGCGTATGCTGTAACCTAAAGCGGCTGGACTCTGTTTTAATACACGCACAAACCAGGTATCAGAAATCGAGTGCAATAAGCCGACACGATCATCGGTCAAGCTCAATTGATCTGCCAACAAGCGATCGTGATAGGTTTTTAAAATAGCGTGTAACCAATCACCGTAATCGCGTTTTTCAGGCATATCCGATAATTCGTCGATTGCAGATAGTTTCAGCATACGTCCGGCGAAAAATTGATATGGGCAGGCAATCAAGCTAGATAGTCCACTAGCAGACAGTGTTGTTGGCATCAAAGACGCAGCGCTAGGTCGCGGTTGTTGGGGAATGACGGGAACCAAGCGATGCTCGGCCAGCGCTCGCTTACTCATCAATAAAGGACTCTGTTGTTGACGCGCCAGATGCAGTCTGACTTGTTCAACCCATGGACTCAAAGCGTTCAATTCACCATTGATTTGCGATTGCCAGGACAGCACCACCTCTTCATTCGACAAGATCAATTCGGCAAAATCACGTAATTGCTGCAACTGTCTTTGCTCACGCGTCACCAAGCCACATTCACGTCGAACCGCATTGGTGAAGAACAAAGTCTCTTGTGGTTTTGAGGGCAAATGCTTGGCATCACCACCAATCAAATAAACCGCATCAAAAGTTCGCAAACGAGCACCATTTAATGGCAGCATCACGACCCGTTGATCAAACTGGTCCTGTTTAAATGGGGTTGATTCCATTTGCAAATTAATAAATGCACGCCATTCAGAAAAACTAAAGTGCATGTCCAGTCCATGACAATCACTACTCAAGGCCTGCAACATTTGCACGACCTGCGCACCCGCTAGATCCTCCTGCAAGGGATTCAACATGCCAAGCTCTGTCAGGGTCTGAATGCTAATTTGTGTCCAATCTTTCAAACTACGGCGTGACGCGCCCGCGCTACTTCCATATTGATGCGCCAAGCGCGCAATCTGCGCAATCCATTCTCTCGCTTGCGGTTGACGTTCCAATGTGAAGAGCACCGCCTCCCAATTGCCCACTACGTTATTTCTGCGCAAAGCTAGCTCGATGTCCATCACCAGATCGGCTTTATTTTGACCATCGGCTACCTCAGAGGTATCGATTACGCCAGTACCAAGCGGTAGAAATGGCGACTTCAAAAAATCCAGCAATGCCATCGTATCTGCCCGCGTTGCCACGACTTCAAACCAAGCCGCCAGACAAGCTGCTGCGCGCGTGGTCGACAGTTTCCAACCTGTTTCATCCGCAACATAGACTTGTGCGCGCTCCAACAATGCGCGCAATCGGCGCGAAATTACGCGGTCTTGTGCGATCACAGCGATTTTCTGTTTACCCGCTTGCAACCAATCAATAATGCGTTGCGCAGCTTGCTCCGCCTCATCTTCCAGACTACTGACTTCGCATAAATGCAAACGAGACCAGTCAAATTGAGCACGGCTAATGACGCTCTTCTGCATCAATATTGCGGAATACGATTCCGAAGTCGACGATAAATCCGTCCATGCCTGCTGCATCACATCTGGCAACGCCTCATCACGCCAATCAATACTCATTACATGCACAGCCTGCCGCTGTTCATAGGCTTGCAAAAATGCATTTTCGAGCGCGTCAGGCATGGTTGGTGCGATCCAGAACAACTCCATGTTGGCGCTATCCGCGAGCCGTATCATTTGCTGAAATTCTTGTACTGTCTTATCGTGTTGATCGAGTTGACCTTGCCACAGTGCCCACACCAATTGCGTTTCATCCGATACTAACTTTTGCACAGGCAAAGGCAACTGCGCTAAAGCTTCGTGCCAGGTTGCTTGCATTTTGAGCGGGTCAAGTTCTTTGCCGTCCACAGCCTGCGGTAACCAAACCTGCGTTAACTCGTCAGCCAAGCCCAATAAGGTCTGCGCGAGGGGCAACAAATCCGTATTACGTTGCGCGCCAAATAGAGTTTTCAGCCATGCATGCTGGCGCAACTCCGCATACAAACTCATCAAGCGTTGACTATTTGCCGACACAGAAACTGGCGACGGTGGCTGCATACCGAGCCAGGCAAACATGGTTTGAATTTTGGGTGGAATAAAATGATCACCAATCTCCAAACGCAAAGCGCGGGTCAACAAATGTGCATGTTCAAACGTGGGAACGATAACGCGAACATGAGAAAAATCCCTTCCAGCAGCGGGGTCTGGTTCAGCAAACAAATCACTAGGGATGCCAGCCTTTTTTTGCATCGCCAAAAACTGCTGGGCGACTTGTGACCAAAATTGAGCAGATGCTGGAATCAGATAAGTTGTTCGCGCCATGGCTTGGTTTCAATCAAAATCAAAGTGAGCTGGCATTTTATGCGAGTGGAACGTGAAAATAAAAAAGCATCCAACAAATTCGGACAAAAATTCACAAAAATCAGTAAATAAGCCACTTTTTAAAAAATAGGGTATTATTTACCGCTGTGTTTCCTATGTTGATGCCTGCGCAGATGCGAAAGTGGCACTTGAAATTAGCAGAATCACCCCAAAATCGACATTCCTGCTTTAATTTATTGAATAATCCCCCTCTTTTAGAGACCAACCAGAATAACGAGAATTCTATGAGCGCAAATATCATTTATGTAAGCGATGCATCTTTTGAAGCCGATGTGTTGAAATCTGACAACCCAGTCTTGGTCGACTTCTGGGCTGAATGGTGCGGCCCTTGCAAGATGATTGCACCGATCTTGGAAGAAGTTGCCAAAGAATATGATGGCAAGATCACTATTGCTAAGATGGACGTTGACGCGAACCAAGCTGTACCAGCTAAATTTGGTATCCGTGGCATCCCAACTTTGATCTTGTTTAAAAACGGCGAAGTAGCTGCTCAAAAAGTTGGCGCGCTGGCAAAAGGCCAATTGACCGCGTTTATCGACGGCAATATCTAAGTTAAATCTGAGCTAGAACTAAGTTAGAGTTACAGATCTTCGGCATTTATTTCAGACGATGTTTCAAGAAAGTTTTTACATCGTCTGAATTAAGTCTTACAATACGCTGAAATTAAAGTACCACAGTTAATACAAGTAGCGACCGGCATCAAAACCGCTCTGCAGTTTTTAATCATCCAGTAGTTCGTTTTTCACTTCTGCTCACTCCCCCACCTCACTTTCCCATCTCGGGACACTCACAACATGCATTTATCTGAATTAAAGGCCTTACACGTCTCAGCACTGTTAGAAATGGCCATTGGTCTCGATATCGATAATGCTGCGCGTATGCGTAAGCAAGAATTGATGTTCGCGATCTTAAAAAAGCGCGCCAAAGGCGGCGAACAAATTTTTGGCGATGGTGCCCTCGAAGTCTTGCCTGACGGCTTTGGCTTTTTGCGCTCGCCCGATGCCAGCTACATGGCATCCACCGACGATATTTATATTTCTCCTTCACAGATCCGCCGTTTCAATTTGCATACTGGCGATTCGATAGAAGGTGAAGTCAGAACACCCAAAGACGGCGAACGTTATTTCGCCCTGGTGAAGGTAGACAAAGTCAATGGCGAAGCGCCAGAGATGTCCAAGCACCGCATCTTGTTTGAAAACTTAACACCGTTACACCCAAATAAAATCTTGCAACTTGAGCGCGACATGCGCGGCGAAGAGAACACCACAGGTCGTATCATCGACTTGATCGCCCCAATCGGTAAAGGTCAACGCGGCTTATTAGTCGCTTCACCGAAATCCGGTAAGTCAGTCATGTTGCAGCACATCGCCCACGCGATTACGACAAACCACCCAGACGTCACCATGATCGTCTTACTGATCGACGAACGTCCAGAAGAAGTTACTGAAATGCAGCGTTCCGTGCGCGGTGAAGTGGTTGCGTCAACATTCGACGAGCCAGCAACACGTCACGTACAAGTCGCTGAAATGGTCTTGGAAAAAGCCAAGCGTTTAGTCGAAATGAAAAAAGACGTGGTGATCTTGTTAGATTCCATCACCCGTTTGGCACGTGCATATAACACGGTCATTCCGGCATCAGGCAAAGTCTTAACTGGTGGTGTGGACGCCAACGCTCTGCAACGTCCAAAACGCTTCTTCGGTGCAGCACGTAATGTAGAAGAAGGCGGCTCCTTAACGATTATCGCGACAGCTTTGATCGAAACAGGTAGTCGTATGGATGACGTGATTTACGAGGAATTCAAAGGCACAGGTAATATGGAAGTGCATTTGGAACGTCGTCTTGCTGAGAAACGCACTTATCCAGCGATCAACCTCAACAAATCCGGTACACGTCGTGAAGAATTGTTGATTAAGCCAGATCAGCTACAAAAAATCTGGATTTTGCGTAAGCTCTTGTATAGCATGGACGAGATCGAAGCGATGGAATTCATCTTGGATAAGATGAAGGCGACTAAGAACAACGCAGAGTTTTTTGAGATGATGCGTCGTGGCGGATAATTAGATAATTCGCGATTGGTTTGCTTTTAACGAGAAAGCCGGACTTTATGTTCGGCTTTTTTGTTTTTGGTGAC
Organism: Undibacterium sp.; assembly: GCA_043770645.1. Lineage (GTDB taxonomy): Bacteria > Pseudomonadota > Gammaproteobacteria > Burkholderiales > Burkholderiaceae_D > Undibacterium. Next base: position 11,538 of record JAYVHZ010000292.1, read on the forward strand.
GCCAATGAAAGCTTGATAGCCCCAAAGGCCCATGACTTACCTATCCAAGCAGATGCCATAATCGAGTCAGCCCTGCTTTGCTTAGCTATCAGCCCTCCACGCTAAAAAAGGAAAACACCTTGCGAACTAATACGAAAATCAACCCGGCAACTTCCAATCGTAACGTACAGCCATCAAACGCAGTAATACAGTCACTACGATTCCGCAAACAACCGCCAGCAACTCAATGACACCCAACAAGGCCAAACCCAAATATGCCCAGCAGCCCAAGAAGGCACAGGTCGCATACAACTGACCACGCCGAAACACCATAGGAATTTCATTACAAATCATATCGCGCAATACGCCGCCAAAAATTCCGGTGATCACACCCATCATTACGCACACAAACAGGGGCATCTTCATCCCATACGCCAAGGAAGCGCCACCTACGCTAAACAAGCCCAGTCCCAAAGCATCTGCATATAAAATCACGCGCTCAGTCACCACCTGCCGCAACTGTCGAAAAAATGGGGAAACCAAAATGCAAAAAACAAACACCAAGGTCGGGTATTCATAATTTTCTATCCAAAATAAAGGTCGTCTATCTAACAAAATATCACGCACTGTGCCACCACCAAAAGCCGTAATAAAAGCCACCGTAAACACGCCAACCAAATCCATCTTCTTACGTCTGGCCTCGACCAAGCCAGAGCTGGCAAACACAAAAACACCAATGACTTCAACCACGTGAAGCACAGTGCTCATCCCAGCGTGAATATTTGTTGACATACTTTCCCTTAGCGACCCACCAGCGAGGTCAAAATCGTGCAATTCCATGATTTTATTGTATAATTGAGGGCTTAGCTTGACGCTAAGAAACTTTTTATACGATTTAAACCCTGGCAAGTGATAAGCAATCGGGTCAAGAAGCAAGACGACCGCCGAAGTGCGTATTGGCTACCAAACTAATTTTTGAGGCAAGCATGAGAGACGGTATCCACCCAAATTATCGTGAAGTTTTGTTCCACGATGTATCTAACGATTTCAAATTCATCACACGTTCTACAATCAACACACGTGACAAGATTGAATTCGAAGGTAAAGAATATCCATTAGTAAAGATCGAGGTTTCTGCGGAATCCCATCCTTTCTACACTGGTAAACACAAAATTGTTGATACTGCTGGTCGCGTTGATAAATTCCGTAAGAAATTCGGTACTGTTGGTTCCAAGACAGCTATCTCGAATCAATAATCGATTTATTCGCATTCGCAGTGAGAAAAAAGGCAGCTACGGCTGCCTTTTTTGTATCATCAAGTTTTACCCAATAAAAAAACTATGAAGCCAGTCCGCCTGCCCGCCGCTGCAACAATTGCCCTACCACGCTGGAGCATTATCGCGCTCTGCCTACTTTACATACTGCCAGGTCTGATTGGACGAGATCCTTGGAAAGGCGCTGATGCCGCCGGATTTGGCGTAATGTGGACAATGGCGCATGGCACACTCAATGACTGGCTATGGCCGCACGTCGTAGGCCTCCCCGTTCCCGAAGAAGGTCCACTGGCATTTTGGCTAGGTGCACTGTGCATCAAATTATTTGGTGGCATCATTGGTGACCCAATGGCGGCGCGTATTTCTACTGGATTGGCATTCCTTCTTGGATCAATTTCAGTTTGGTATTCCACTTACTTATTAGGTCGTCGCGCAGAAGCACAACCATTAAAACTTGCTTTCGGCGGACAACCAGAACCGCGCGATTTCGGGCGCACTTTAGCTGATGGCGCCTTATTGATTTACCTTGGTTGCTTGGGTCTGCTGCTACCAAGCCACACTTCCAGCAGCGGGCCACTGCACATTGCCCTAATCGCCTACTGTCTCTATGTCTGCGTACGATTTTTCGACGCGCCGAGCAAAATTGCAGCAGCCAAGATTGGTCTGGTACTTGGTCTCTTGGTACTAACCCGCGGCTGGGTAATTCCCATTGGTATTTTGTTGTCACTATTCGCCTTGTGCATTTATCGTCAACAAAAACTCAGTGCCCAATTATTGTTGATCAGCTTGCCAGCAGCAATTCTGGTCGCTGGTCTGTGGATTTTTTCTATACAAACAATTCAGCCCTACTCAAGTTCACCTTTTCAAGGCTGGAAGGAATGGAATTTCCGTCAAATTGGCTTCCCAGTTTTGGAGAATGTCTTTTACTTCTTCCGCTACGGAATCTGGTTCGCATGGCCAGCCTGGCCGTTTGCTGCGTGGGCAATTTATGCATGGCGCAAACAAGAGCGTACCTTACACATATCCTTGCCACTCTGTTTTTTAATTTGCTTTACCGTGCTGGCTTTGCTAAATCACAGCCACGAAGAAGGCTATTTACTGCCGCTACTTCCACCGCTAGCAATCCTGGCCGCATTTGGCTTGCCAACCATGAAACGCAGCGCCATCAACGCGGTTGATTGGTTTGCCGTCATGGTCATGACGGGTGCAGCGGGCTTGTTTTGGCTTGGTTGGATTGCATTACAAACTGGTTGGCCTGCACGTACCAGCAAAAAAGTTTTAAGTTGGGCGCCAGGCTACATTCCTGAATTTAATGCATTCACCTTCATCATCGGTTTAGGCATCACCATCATCTGGTTCCGCATCGTGTACTGGCGCATTTCACGCCAGCCTTCTGTACTCTGGCGCGCTGTCGTGCTCTCCAGTGGCGGCGTGATTTTATGTTGGTTCTTATTGATGTCACTATGGCTTCCACTCGTCAATCATCGCGTCAGCTATGCATCGGTCGCCAAAGAAATGACAGAAAAAATTCC
>JAYVHZ010000293.1:0-11184 GCA_043770645.1 Undibacterium sp.
CCTACAAATTAGATGTTCTCTCTAGGTTCAAGGATTTTGTATCTCTCGATTACAATTGTTCTTTGCCTTGCTACTTGGAATCGAATTATTTTTCTCCAGCTTAATTTGAATAATTCGCGCGGTACTACCATTTAATGCGGCTTCCGATTCGGCATGGGCTTCATTCACCCATTCGAGTAAATTGCCTTGCGGATTGTCGCTCTGCGTTTGCGTGCAGGCATCGGTACATTGACCGCATTGCACACAAGCGAACATCAGGCGTTTGACATTGCGTGGATTTAGACGCATAGGGCAAACGTGGTCACAGGCCGAGTAGCAGGTCGAACAGTCTTTCGCTCTTTCCCTTTTAAAACCAATGACCATTGCTTTGTCGTTTCCCATCCAGGCCAGACTTTGAAATAAGCCGAGGGCACAGGCATAGCGGCAAAATAGATGGCGTGCAAACATAAATTCAACGAAAAAGGCAATACTGCCAGCGATCAGGAAGATGCTTTGATTGCGCGTCAACGTGCCATGCCAGATATTGCCGTAGATTTCTGCTGGTGGGAGTAAGTACGTCAGTAACACTGTCGCCCAAGTGATCGCACAAATAATGACGAGAGGAATTACACCGAACCACCAGATCGCATCAGGCTTAGTCTCGCTGCCATCAGGATTACGTGTTGGTAGCGTTTCTTTATCCCATAAACTTTGCTTACCAATTGCGCGGCGCAGTGTTTGATTGATGGTTTCGACGATAGAAAAGTGTGGACACAGCCAGCCGCAATAGATCCGTCCCCATTTCCACGCGACATAAATCACGGTCGCCGCGACGACAATTAAGGGTAAAATCGCATGTAAGAAAATCGCCTTTGTGGCTTGTCCTGCGGTGTCTTTGCCGGCAACGAAATCGTTGAGACCTAAAGTCCAATCCATGCCGAAAATGATGAAGTGCTTAAGATTTAAATCTAGCCGAAAGAGATCAAAGATAGGCGCGAAGACGAATAGCAAAAAGAAGCCGACCTGCGTCAAGCGCCGCCATTGTTGGACGGGAACGCCCCATAAACCTGTATGTGTTTTTACTTGCATGCGTAGGCTCGTTTATCCGTGTTAGCCAACAGCTTTGCCTATCAGTGGATAGAAATATAATTTTCCGGATAAAGCCTTAGTCAGTGCAAAGACTCCAAAAAAGATAAAAACGGAATGCACACAAAGTACATATAGAATTAAGAACATCCAAGTACCCACATGCTGCCAATCACCGAAAAGTAAAATGCTAGCACTGACTAAGATCAGCATAAATCCAGCACAAACACTCGCCCGTAGTGCTTGGATCAGATGGCATTGGACTAGTGTTGAGACATGATCACGATGGCGTTGATAAAATACGAGCAATAATACGAATGCGAGGAAAGGCAGGATCAAAATGTTCAACAAGTATAGTGTTGCGGCGGTACTCGCAATCTGAATTTCCTGTGCGGTAGGTTCCAGAATTTTCATGGCGTTTTTCCTGATAATTTGCCACTACCAAAATGAAGTTTAACGACTTCCATCAAGGCTGCAATGGTGTCAAGATCATCGGTCAAGGGCTCGACCAATGCTGCAGCACAAGCTTCGATAACTGGGCAGCCCGCAGCAATTAAATTCGCGGCATAAACCAGTAATCGGGTTGAGGCTGCTTCATCTAAATCGTGCTGCTTGAGCTGGCGAAAACGTCGTGCGATATCGACTAAGCGAGTTGCTAACGCCAGATCGATACCAGCCTCTTTCATCAAAATACTTTGTTCTAATTCTGCATTCGGGTAATCAAACTGTATCGCCAAGAAGCGTTGTCTTGTTGATGGCTTGAGATTCTTCAATAGATTTTGGTAGCCAGGGTTATACGACACCACCAGCATAAATTCTCTCGGTGCCACCAGTTCTTCGCCTGTGCGTTCGATAGGCAAAATGCGCCTGTCATCTGTGAGTGGATGCAATACCACGGTCGTGTCTTTGCGCGCCTCGACGATTTCATCCAAGTAGCAAATGCCTCCCTGACGCACGGCACGTGTCAGCGGGCCATCTGACCACAGAGTTTCTCCATCGCCAATCAGGTGACGGCCGACCAGATCTGCCGCCGTTAAGTCATCATGACAAGCAACTGTAATTAAGGGACGAGCCAATTTTGCTGCCATGTGAGCGACGAATCGTGTCTTGCCGCAACCGGTTGGACCCTTAATCAACAAAGGCAATTGCCGTTGATAAGCTAGTTCAAACAACGCGCACTCATTACCAATTGGCTGATAAAACGGTATCTCTGTTGGCCTTAGATTTGGAGCGAGAAATGCTTGATGACTTAAATCGTTCATGAAAAACTTTCCTAATACATTGATACTTAGCGACACTTAGCGATACTTAAAATCAAAAACGCCCGACATGGTATTTGTCAGGCGTTTTTTGAGCTTTAGGCGGTGGCAGCCTTGTCGCTGCTTTCACCTTTAACAAAGAAGCTGAAGATGTATAGACCTAAACCAAGCATAAATATCACACCAGACCCAAATCGTAACCAATAGAAAATGGCGACTTGGTCTTGTGTTGCCATGAAACTGAGCGGTTCTGTTGCAACGCGTTGCAACCAAATTTGCAAAACGCCGGCCGCGGTCAGGAATAAGGTAATGAAGACCATCGACACCGTCATCAACCAGAACGACCACATTTCTACCACTTGCGATTTATTGCTATTTGCCTGACGACCACGCATGAGCGGCATGGTGTAGCTGATCATCGTCATCACCACCATCGCATACGCACCGTAGAAAGCCATGTGTCCGTGAGCCGCGGTGATTTGTGTACCATGGGTGTAGTAATTAATGGGTGACAAAGTATGCAAGAAACCCCACACACCCGCACCTAGAAACGCCATTACACCAGTACCTAAAGCCCATAACACGGCCGCACGATTTGGATGGTCACGACGGCGACGGTTCACCATATTGAATGCAAACACGGTCATCATAAAAAATGGAATTGGTTCCAAGGCTGAGAAAATACTACCCCACCATTGCCAGTATTCAGGAGCGCCGATCCAGAAGTAGTGGTGACCAGTTCCGATTATGCCAGTGATTAAAGACATGGCAATAATCGAGTACAACCATTTTTCGATCACTTCGCGGTCAACACCAGTAACCTTAATTAAGACGAAAGCCAACATCGCGCCAAGGATCAATTCCCATACGCCTTCCACCCACAAATGTACCACCCACCACCAGTAGAATTTATCCTTCACCAGATTGTTAGGATTGTAGAAGGAGAATAAGTAGAAAATCGCCAAGCCCCATAGACCCGCCAACATCACCAGGCTGATACTAGTTTTACGGCCACGTAAGACCGTCATTGAGATATTGTATAAGAACACCAGAGCAACGATGACGATACCCACTTTCGTTGGTAACGGTTGTTCGAGGAATTCACGGCCCATGGTTTCGAGTAAATCATTGCCTGTCAGTCGCGCCAAGGTCGCATACGGCACAGCTAGATAGCCAACTACGGTTAAAGCGCCTGCTACCAAAAATACCCAGAACATCAACATCGCCAATTTAGGGCTATGTAATTCACGTTCGGATTCTTCGGGAATCAGATAATAGGCTGCGCCCATAAAACCAAACAGCAACCAGACGATTAGCAAGTTGGTATGCACCATCCTCGCCACGTTAAATGGAATCAACGGAAACAAAAAGTCGCCGACGACGTATTGCAAGCCCATGATCAGACCAAATAGGATCTGAGCAACAAACAGGGCAATTGCCGCGATGAAGTAGGGCTTCGCGACAGCCTGTGATTTGTATTGCATGAAATTCTCCGCTTATAAATTGGACTTAGGCAAAACCGCCTCAACTTTGTTGCTGCGCCTCGCCGTAAATTTTTACTGTCTTCGTCGCAGCGTCGCGTTGAGACAATTTTGCGTAAGCCCTGGTATGTTTAAAGATCGCGTTATTAACCTTCGATATTCGGCGGCCAGTTATTAGTATTAATCTCTGAGCTGTATTTCAGGAATTCGACCAGATCATTCATTTCTTTTTCATTTAAATTGAACTGAGGCATTTGACGACGACCCGGCGCCCCAGTTGGCTGTGCATTCATCCATGCTTTAATAAAATCTGGACCGCGACGCTTGTACACATTGCCCAGCTCCGGTGCAAAATAAGCACCCTCACCAAGTAGTGTGTGGCAACCGATGCAGTTGCGGGTCTCCCAAATTTTTTTACCATGGATGACAGATTCGGTCAGATTGGCACTGTTATCACGCTTGGGTAGCGTTTTCATGGTATCGAATGTCAGAGCTAAAAATAGCAGGAAGAAAAATACAGAGCCGCCATAAAAAATATTTCTGGCGGTTGACTTGGTAAACGTTGAGCTCATGTCGAGTTAACCCCTAGTGAATGTGAATCATAAAAAGCGCTGATTTGTCGATATGATTTGTCAGGGCTAATTGATGTTGTGGATGTTATTTCCCCACGTCACTAAGTGTATGTGGCTGAGAGTTTGTTTTCCTTGACTACGGTCAATTTTGGAAATATGGCAACAGCGTAGAGATGCGGGAATGACGTGTATTCGAGCATGCTTTGATGCGTATCAAAACATGCTTAAATTTGTCGAGTGAGTTATTTTTTTGAAGGGTATTGCGAACGGGTGATGACTCTTAGTCTTAACCTCAGTCTATTCATAGTTTAACAGGATGTGATTCGGTATCTAGCAGCCTGTCGGACTTAAGAGCTGTCGGCTGCAAAATCGCCTGGACGGTGCATATTTCACCGGCTTCTTGGTCAATGTCTAGATATTGACGCTGCAAATCCGGCAAAATCTGCCCTCGCCCAGCCGATTTTTCGCTTCGACACCCTAAGTCCGACAGGCTGCTAGAATTGACCTTTAGGACGATCAAAGTGGATGTCGGATCACGTCCTGTATGACGACAACGGGTAGGTTTTGTATCATCGTCATCGTTGCCAAATTGCCATAATCGATATGGGTCAGCGCCAGCGTAATTTAGCCCAGGCCATTTGTTGGGCTGGTGGGAGAAAAGTCCATGCGACGAAACGGCTTTGCTTACTTCCTTGCTGCATCGTAACCAGTTTATGCTCCAGCACTTTAGTTTGTTTCAATTTGGCTTTGACCGCATCGAGATTGGCAGACTTTGAAATCAAGCTGCTAAACCAAAAGCATTGCGTAGAAAATTGCCTGCTTTCTTCTATCATTTGAGAAACAAATTGCAGTTCACCGCCTGGGCACCATAGTTCTGCTGCCTGGCCACCAAAATTGAGATTCGCATCAACTTGTAATGCTGGTTTCCCTAGATTCTGCCATTTTCTATTAGTGCCACTTTGTGCTTCGGCGCCGGAAGTATGAAACGGTGGGTTGCACATCGAAAGATCAAACCATTCGTTTTGATGCACGATGTTTTGAAAAATATGATCGCGATTTTTCTGTAGGCGGAGCTCTATCTTATTGCTGATTGGTGGATTGGCTTGAATGATCTTTTGTAGATTGGCCAGTGCATCGGGTTTAATGTCCGCAGCAATGAAATTCCATGCGTATTCCTGGCTGCCTATCAGTGGATAAATGCCATTCGCCCCGGTTCCTATGTCTAATGCATGCACACTATTTTTCTTGGGCAACTTGCCTTGATTGGCCGCGATTAATAAATCGGCCAGCCCATGGATATAATCAGCACGACCTGGCACTGGCGGGCATAAATAATCGTCGGGAATATCCCAGGCATTGATCCCATACTGAAGCTTCAGTAAAGCCCGGTTTAAGGCTTTGACTGCTTTGGCGTCAGCAAAGTCTATGCTCAGATCACCGTAGGGATTGTTGTGCACAAAATGTCCGAGTGCCGAAATGCCAGCATTTTGATCCGCGCCGATTAAGGCTGCAAAATCGTATTGTCCTTGATGGCGGTTACGCGGATGAAATTCTGCTTGCTTAGGTTTTTTGGACGGCTTGTGCGTTTGGCTCGGCATTAGAGGAAATTGAAAAAAGTATCGTGCTATGCAAATAGTTTTTGGTGAATTCGGTTATCTTAATAAACAAAAACGCCCGCGCGATGCGGGCGTTTTTGTTTGGGATATGGGAAGTAAATTTCACGACCCAAGCATTGCCCAAAGCAATATGGAAATCAGATCCGATTAGGACAGATGACCAGAAATGAGTTTCGTCATTTCAAACATGGAGACTTGTGCTTTTCCACCGAAAACGGCTTTCAATTTGTCGTCCGCATTGATATTGCGTTTGTTTGCTTCATCTTGCAGCTTGTGCTTTTTGATGTATTCCCAGATTTTTTTCGTGACTTCAGTACGTGGCATTGGTGCCGCGCCGATTACTGCTGCCAATACTGGAGACAAAGTCATAGGCTTCATGAAAGCTGCATTTGGCTTACGTGCTGCTGCTGGCTTCGCTGCCGCTTTAGCTGGTTTTGCCGCTGCCTTAGCTGCAGGTTTCGCTGCTGCTTTTGCTACTGGTTTTTTTGCTGCTGCTGGTTTCGCTGCTGCTTTCGCGGCAGGCTTCGCTGCTGGTTTTGCTGCTGCTTTTTTTGGTGCTGTTGCCATATTGAGGCTCCTTCACAATTGTCTTGGAAAATGCGCCATTTCACGCAGTGCTTATAGTGGTGCTGATTACAGAGTGATGCAAGTGTTTTTTTTTGCTTTTTGCGAAAAAAGTGTGAGAAATCATGAGAGACGTGGTTTTCAGAGGGGGAAATGTCGTTTTTCCTCTGCAGCATGCGAAAAATGATGGGTTTGTTGTCGATGAAAATGGGTCTTGAAAAACGGAAAATTAAAACCTCTCAAGGCGGAGACACAGAGATGTAGAGGAAAAACAGGAGGGGTTTATAGATGGGAATGAAGTCGGGTTTTGGCGCGGACTTTAGGGAGTGAATTGCTTAAGTTATTCAAGCGATGTTGGGCTTCACTTCGTTCAGCACCAACCTACAATCTCGGAAAGCATTGTGTTCATGGTTTTGGTTTGTTCGAAAAAACAGCAAAGCGATTTGCCTGCAAAAATTCAATTATAGGGATGTCGCGCTAGGCGCCAAGCACAGCAATACTCAGGTATTGCGAGCATTGGTAACAACGCGCGGCGCCCTAGAATTGGATTTATGTGGGTAAGTCAACGCATCATGCCTTTGAGGCCCCGCATCATTTTCATCATGCCACCGCCCTTAAGTTTTTTCATCATGCTTTGCATTTGATCAAACTGCGCGAGCATGCGATTGACTTCTTGAATCTGCACACCGGCGCCAGTGGCGATACGGCGTTTGCGCGAGGCTTTGATTAGATCCGGTTTTGCGCGTTCTAGTGGTGTCATGGAATTGATGATGCCTTCCATGCGGCGCATTTGCTTTTCCGCGTTGTCCATGTTGGCGCCGCTGGCTGCTTGTTGAAATTGCGCTGGTAGTTTATCCATCAAACTCGATAAACTTCCCATGTTCTTCATCTGACTCAACTGCATTTTGAAATCGTTCATGTCGAACTTGCCGCCGACCTTGATTTTTTCTGCCAAGCCTTTTGCCGCTTCGACATCCATGCCTTTTTGGGCGGACTCGACTAGGGCCAGAATATCGCCCATGCCGAGAATACGATTTGCCATGCGGGTTGCATCGAAAGCTTCCAGCCCATCAAGCTTTTCAGAGACACCCGCAAACTTGATTGGTTTGCCTGTGACATGACGTACCGATAAAGCTGCACCACCGCGTGAGTCGCCATCGAGTTTGGTGAGCACCACCCCAGTTAATGGCAAGGCGTCGTTAAAGGCTTTGGCAGTGTTGACGGCATCTTGCCCCAACATGGCATCGACCACGAATAAAGTTTCGATAGGCTTCACCGCTGCATGCACGGCGGCGATTTCTTGCATCATGGCTTCATCGATACCGAGGCGACCCGCGGTATCGATAATCAAGACTTCGTGATGATGCTTCTTCGCCCAATCGAGTGCAGCTAAGGCGATATCGACGGGTTTGTCATTGATGGTGGTCGGGAAGAAGTCCGCACCCGCTTGTGCAGTGACGGTTTCTAACTGACCAATTGCCGCCGGACGATATACGTCAGCAGAGACGGTTAAGACTTTTTTCTTTTTCTTTTCACGCAGATATAAAGCGAGCTTACCAACGGTCGTGGTTTTACCGGCACCTTGCAGACCGGCCATCAGAATGATTGCTGGTGGCTGCGTGGCGAAGTTCAGTTCAGAAGCGCCTTCGCCTAAATCGGCACCAATCAATGATGCCAATTCTTTTTGCACGACACCGACCAAGGCTTGGCCAGGGGTTAAAGAACCGATGACATCTTCACCCATTGCTTTTTCTTTGACGCGGGCGATCAATTCACGCACGGCTGGTAAGGCGACGTCGGCTTCTAATAAAGCCATACGCACTTCGCGCAGCATTTCGGCGGTATTCGATTCAGTTAGACGCGCTTCGCCGCGCATGGTTTTGACGACTTTGGCGAGACGCTGGGTCAGATTGTCGAGCATAGTGAACCTTCTATTTGTCTTCTATTTGATAACAACAGTGATGCGGAATGGCGGCATCATGAAATTTTTTGCAACCGGATTTTGCTAGTGCGACTCCGATTTAGTTAAGCCCGTATTTTACTCGAAGCGAGGGCATTTTCTTAGACGTAAAGCGGGTTTTATGGACATATCGTCTGGATTTATGGTGTTTGTGTAAATAAAAAAGCCACGTTGAACTCAATCAACGTGGCTTTCAGTTTTTTGACTTAGAACTGAGAACCTTACTCTGCGCCCATTTCTTTCAACAAGTTATTCGCCTTGTCGACGTGTTTCATCTGCCACAGCATAAAGCGTAAATCGACTTGGATAGAACGGCTAGACGCTTTGTTGTAATCCCAGTCAGCGATGATGGAATCTAAAGTGCCGTCAAATGCTAAACCGATGAATTCGCCTTTGGCATTCAAAGCTGCTGAGCCTGAATTGCCGCCAGTGATATCCAAAGTCGCTAAGTAGTTGACTGGAACTGTCTTCAACAGTGGATCAACATAGTTACCAAAGTCTTTGGCTTTGATTGCTGCTAACTGATTAGCTGGTGCATTGAATTCGCCAGTGCCAGTTGCTTTTGCTGTGATTCCTTTGACTGTGGTAAATGCAGTCCAGGTTGTACCATCAGCGCCGAAAGGACGGCTTGCTACTTTACCGAAAGTCACACGCAAAGTGCTGTTCGCATCTGGATAAACCGCTTGGCCTTTGCTGTTCATGTAAGCGATTTTTGCTTTCATGTAGCTAGCGTAGGCTTTTTGAGAAATACCAGCAGATTCCAAATCTGCTGCTTCCCGCTTCATGCTTTCGTCGTACATCGCAACAGCTGCTTTGATGAAGCTATCGTTGCTCGCTTTGAATTCGTCAACAGACTTAGTCAACCAAGCAGCGCGGACGGCTTTGTCACCAAATTGGCTACCAGCATAGATTTGATCCAGCAGGGCTTTCAATTGATCTTTGCTCATGCCGTCTTTGATACCCATCGCATTGTCAAAGCTTGCATTGCGCTCTGCTGCCGGTGCTGCCGCATATTTAACTAAGCTGTTTAACACCAAAGCTTTATCGACTTTTTCATCGTAGCTACGTTCTACGCCATTAATATTGTTTGTGAAGCGTGTTAAGTCACGATTTTGGAAACCAGAACGGCGTTCTGCATCTGGTTTGGTTTTTTCATGTGCCAAACGATACAAAGTACGTGCTGTGGACAAAAAGCGAGGTGAAGATGATGCCAAATAAGATTCTTTCTTGGCTGTCGCATCGCGTTTTGCGTAAATTTCTTCAATCTTGTCGATATCCGCTGCGTATTCTGCTTTAGTCTTAGGATTCGAATTGACCCAAGCTTTCAAGGCAGCGTGTTCTTTGGATTTGCGTTCCAAAATATCGCTGCCGGCATAACTATCCAACATACCTTGACGGTTTTTGTAGTAGTTGTTGATGCCAGCAACCATACCAGCATATTTCAAACTTGCGTCTTTATTGTCTTTGGTTTCCGCAGCGATGATCGCCAGAGATTCCGCAGAATTTTTTACGAAATTTGGATATTCAAAATCAAAAGTGTAAGAAATCTCTGTAGGCAAACGATGACGGTTAGTACGGCCAGGGTAGCCCAGTACCATCACGAAATCGCCTTCTTTTAAACCATCTTTTGCCAATTTCAATACGTGCTTAGGAACGTAAGGGACATTGTCTTTGCTAAATTCTGCTGGCTTGCCGTCTTTACTGACGTAAGCGCGGTAGAAGCCGTAATCACCAGTGTGACGTGGCCACATCCAGTTATCGGTGTCACCACCAAATTTACCAACACCTTCGGCTGGTGCGTGTACCAAACGTACGTCTTTAATTTCCATCTGTTTGATCAGATAGAATTCCAAACCACCGTAGAAAGTAGGAATGCTGCAACGATAGCCAGCTTCCTTTTCACACACGGCGATCATGCTTTTTTGATTTTTTTCAATCGCATCAACGCGCGCTTTGCCGGTTAGTTTGGCGACGTCTGCCGTAATCACTTTATCGCTGACATTGGTCACCTCTGTGGTAACGAAAATGCGCGAACCTGGACTGGCTGGCAATTCTTCAGCCAAAGTTTTTGCAAGGAAGCCATCTGCCAGCAAGTTGCGTTCTGGAGTGGAATTGCGTGCCACGCTGTCATAGATGCAGTGGTGATTGGTCGCAACCAAGCCTTGGGGGGAAACAAATGAAGCAGAACAACCACCCAAGCTGACGATTGCACCCATAGGAAATTCGGTCAATTTGGTTAAGGATTTTGGATCTAATTTCAGACCTGCTGCTTTGAGTTGCTTAGTTATTTGTGGTAACTGCTGCGGCATCCACATTCCTTCATCGGCTTGCGCATAGCCGCCGGTGAGAGTGAGTGCGGCTAAAGCGAAAAGTGATTTTTTCATTTTAATTCCTGCAAAAAAGACTACATGATTTTGAACTACCCATCTGATTCAAGGCTGTCAGTATTTTGCAGCCAGGTTCTTGAGTGCTTCGCAGTATCTAGAAGCGCCCTTTCTTAGTCAAGGGGTTAGCGCAAGCTTTTCAGCATAAGCGCTCGCTTGTTGTAATTGGGAGGTATAAAGTTTCCATAATGGATCTTTAAGGTTCTCATCGCGACCGTTCCCTCGTTACGTGTGTCCTGTTAATGTCGTTCAGATGATGAGTGAATACCTGATAGTGTCAAAT
>JAYVHZ010000294.1:0-9747 GCA_043770645.1 Undibacterium sp.
TAGGAGTTTCTATGTCAACTTCCTTTTCAGGTGCGATGGTGCCCCTTTCTGGGCGCATTGAAGATGATCTTTACCAATGGTTCATCTCGCTGGACTATATTGGTGCAAAAAGTAATAGCGATAAATTGCGCGAGGCTTTGAAGGAGTTGCGCCTGCAACATGAGGCGGCTTCTGACGCGGTAAAAGCGCAGGCTTGGTTGCAAACCAAGATGGACGCCTTACGCAAAGCACTGATAGTGATTGATCACGACGAGGCTGCGCATTCGGAAGTATTTGCCGTCTTGATGGATCACATCGTCAGCATGTCGGCGACCTTAATTTCTGCAAAGCCAGCCAATCTCAAAGAAGCAGCGCACATCGAAGAACAACTCGTGCGTCGCGCACTGGCTTTGAACGAAGCCTTGCTGCGTCAGGCTCTAACGCCGGGCGCCGCAGCATTCGATCCTGAAGTCATAACTCGTCATATCAAACGTACCGTTGAACTCGCCAATCTGATTCATCCAACCACCAAAGGAGATAGCCATGACTGACTCACTACGAACCCGTGTTTCGCAAATTGTCATTGGTAGCGCGCATGCTTTACTGGACAAAATTGAAGACCAGGCACCGGAAGCCATGATGGAGCAAGCAATACGCAAAGTTGATGCCGTCATCGACGAAGTGCGGGCAGAACTAGGCAAAGCAGCAGCCAATCGCCATCTGGCTCAACGCCAGCATGCCGATCTGAATCAAAGACACTTAGAGCTGACTATGCAAGCCGAAGAAGCGATTGCGATGACTCGTGATGACTTGGCACGTGCTGCCGTCACAAAGCAGCTCGATATTGAAGCGCAAATTCCGATTGTCGAAGGATCACTGACCGAACTGATCGCACAGGAAAAAGAATTATCTGGTTTTGTTGATGCGCTATTAGGTAAGCGCCGTGATATGCAAAGTGCGCTGGAACAATTTGTCGCTAGTCGCGCTCGCATGAACAGCGCAGCGGGTCTCTCAGCTGCGGGCAACAATGTTAACAACGCGCAGACCAAAGTCGAAAAAGCCGGGGATGCATTTAATCGTGTATTCCAACGTCAAACGGGCTTGTCTGCAATTGATCAAAAGATGTCGGCGACACAGGAAGCGCAATTAAGAGAACTGGATGGCTTAATGCAGAACCAAAAGATCGAGGCACGCATGGCACAGTTGAAAGTCAGTAAATCATGATGCTGTTTACCGCGCCTGAGACTCTGCCGTTTGGGGTCGCACTCTTGATCATGATTGGCCTAGGTGTGATCGAAGGCATAGGCATCTTTATCGCCATGAGTCCATCACAAATCTTTGACCATCATTTCGAACTCGACCATCCCGACATTGATGGTCCGCTAGGCTGGTTACATGTTGGTCGAGTACCGATTCTGGTGTTGCTGATCTTATTCTTGCTGGGCTTTGCGATCAGTGGCTATGTGATTCAGATTCTTTGTTCCAGCTTATTTGGCGGCTATATTCCAGCCTTGATCGCTGCGATCCCTGCGACACTCATTGGCTTATCCACCGTTCGAGGTTTGGGCGGCTTACTTGCATTGATTATTCCCAAAGATGAAACCACTGCCGTGAGCGAACAAACCTTGATTGGTCGCGCTGGCATCGTCGTCACGGGTACAGCCAGGCAGGGGATGGCAGCACAAGTCAAGATACGGGATCAACATGGTTACTATCACTACCTCATGGTGGAACCCGATGAGGCAGACGTTGAATTTAAGGAGGGATCAGAAGTATTAGTCGTGAAAAAACAAGGTGCAATTTACCGTGGCATACCAAATCCGCATCCGGGCTTAATTTAATAAATTTAACAAATCGGTTTAACAATACAGACAGGAGAAAACACGAATGAATTCTTTAATTGAAATTGGCATACTCAGTGGCGCAGGCCTATTTGGCTTGATTATTATCGGCATGATTTTTGCGCGTCTTTACAAACGCGCATCCAAGGAAGTGGCGTTTGTACGTACTGGTCTAGGCGGACAAAAAGTGATACTGGATGGTGGTGCGATTGTGCTCCCAGTATTTCACGAAATTATTTTAGTCAATATGAATACGCTCAAATTAGAAGTCTCCAAACGAGACACTGAAAGCCTTACCACCAAAGACCGTATGCGTGTCAATGTAGTCGCGGGCTTTTTTGTACGAGTCAAACAATCCGCAGAATCCATCAGCACGGCAGCACAAACCTTGGGGCAACGCACACTTGATCCTGAAGCCCTAAAAGAATTAGTCGAAGACAAATTCGTTGATGCACTGCGCGCTACTGCGGTCTCGATGACTATGCAAGGTCTACAAGATCAACGTCGTGATTTTGTGCAAGCAGTGCAAAATGCGGTTGCCGAAGATTTGGAAAAAAATGGTTTGGAACTTGAATCAGTTTCATTAACCGCGCTCGATCAGACTGATAAAAAATTCTTCAATCCTGACAATGCGTTCGATGCTGAAGGCTTGACGCGATTAACCGAAGAAACGCAAGCACGCCGCAAACAAAGAAATGACATTGAGCAAGTCACTGAGGTGCAAGTCCAAACTAAAAATCTGGAGGCCAAGCGCATGATTTTAGACATCGCGCGCGATGAAGAATTTGCCTCACTAGAACAACAACGGGCAATTGCTAACAGCAAGGCCGAACAATCCGCGTTAATCGCTCAAACAGAGGCGCAACGCACCAGAGAAGGTCAAGAAGCCTTCATTGCATCAGAGCAAGCGGTGAAAGAAAAAAGCATTGCGGCTGAGCGTGCAGTTCGAGAAGCAGAGATTGAAAAAAATCTAGCAATTAATATTCGCGAAATCGAAGCTAAACGCAAAACCGAAGTACAAAGCGCCGAGCAACGTAAACAAATCGAGATCGCCAATCAAGACGCACAGATCGCCATTGCGAATAAATCCAAAGAACAATCCGAAGCCGATGCAACAGCCAATCTAGCGCTGTCAGAAGCAGTTAAGTCTGAGGAACTAGTGAAAACATCTCGAGAAGTCGCCGCAGCAGAACGTGAAAAATCAATTCAATTGATTGACGCAAGCAAAGTGGCCGAACGCGAAGCCATCGGCATTACTGTAGCAGCGGCAGCAGACAAAGATGCGGCACTCAACCGCGCGGAAGCGATTCGTGTTGAGGCGGAAGCAAATAAAGACGCAGCACTAGCAGAAGCAGCCGGTAAATTAGCAATCAACGATGCGATGAACAAATTATCTGCTGAGCAAATCGGCCTCACACTGCGCATGGAAATGCTACGCATGTTGCCAGCTATCCTGGAAAAAGCCACCAAGCCGATGGAAAAAATTGATTCGATCAAATTATTCCAAGTCAATGGTATGCCTGGTAGCAATGGCCATAGCGATGATGGAACTCATAGCAACGGTTGTTCGGCGAACGGCTCATTACCGGATCAAGTGGTCAATGCGGCTTTGAACTACCAAATTGCACAACCACTAGTGAATGCCATTATGAGCGATGCGGGTTTAGGCAATGGCTCATTAAGCGGCATCGTACAAAAACTTTCTGATATTGGCTTGCCCGCTGTAACGCAAAACCAATAAAGCCGAATAGGCGGATAAGCTGTCTTTCAAGGTATGTCGAATGCCAAGACAGCTTATCTAAAGAGCGGATCAAGTAACTCCGATCACACATTGGAAACCACAAAAAATCTGACCTGATACATCAGATATCCGTTAGTGGCAAAACTTACCAAGTCCGACAGTTCCATCTCCCCCACTTACTTCAGGCTAAACCTACCCGATTTCGTTTCATCGAATTTGACCAGTGCTCCTATGGATCGATCATTTGATCGCCTGATCATGGCGCAAGTATTTGTATGTATTTGCGGAAGCAATTCGAATCCCTTGTCTTGCATTCCAAAATAGAATAAGCTAAAGCCACAGTTTCATAAATTAATAAGTAAATATTCATGCAAAAATATTTCGTTACCACCTTGTTTTTCATCATCAGCACCGCTTGCAACACTGCACTTGGCGCGACTGATGTGGTTGATCCCGTGTGGGAGAAAGCCGTTGCACAATTTAAGCAAAACAATACGTGGGTAGCAAAAAATATTGAACAGGTCGTACTTGAAACGCCGAAGGGCGAGCAGACAAAAAAAGTCATCGTGCACAAACAGTTCGCCCGTATGGAAAAAGCCAAACCAGTGTACACGGTGCTCGATGTTACTCCGCCACTGAGCGATCCTAAAGACGCAGACCAAAATGTCGATTTCGGAGCTATGTTTTTGCCTTTGGAATCAAAAATGTTCGCGAACAACGCGTCAATAAAACGCATAGAATCGCAAGTCTTAAACGGCAAAACTTTGGCAGTTTTTGAATTCTCCAAAGCTGGCCTTAACGTCAAACTATGGATCGATCCCGACACGGGAGAACGCCATCAACGCGTGTTTCAAGGGGCGATGCCGTTTGTGATGTCAGGCGCCATGACGACTACCTACGCGACCGGTGTCAGTGCCCGCAATTTACCTAAATATGCCATTACGAAGGTTTCCGTGACGATCCCGTTTCAAAAGGCAGAAGTGGAGATCAGAGATACATATTCAAACTGGATTGAGTTACCCTAATTTTCGTCAAGCTAGGATACGGACCATTCAATGTATGCTACGCCCATTGCACCATACCGACGAAAATACGACCTAGGTGCAAGTCAGTTTTGTAATTAACCAAACGAACATTATCAGTTCACTCACTTAGAGGCAGACTGCAGCATCGGAGGAGAACTAGTGAAGATAATCAACCTAGTTCGATTATTGATATCAAATCCTTTGGCTCATTGGCAGCTTTGTCTACTAGCATAACGATCTCTGCAAAGGGCAGCTTTTGGCAAGAGTAGCTACCATAAAGAGAAACAATGCGATTATTGGAGCCATCCCGCATATAGACGGGTACACCACTTTCACAATAGCATCGCGACCCTCGTAACCCTTGTAATAGGATTCGACATCAGTGCTTACAAGAAGATAACGCTCTCCAACAAAAGCTCTTGGTTTAACTCAGGTGCTTTTTTTCGGGTAAAGTACTTCCTCTTTCGCGGCGATACCGCGCACATGGCATGCGGCATGTTCTCTGCAAATATTATTCGTGAGCCTACCTGTGAACTTGCCTGTCGAAAAAATTGATATTGTGTACCTGTGGGTGGATGGCGCTGATCCTCTGTGGCGCTCAAAGCGTCAACAAGCCTTATCCACGTCGGCAGATATCGACAGAAAAATGCTGGCAAAGTATGGCGATGTCGCTGGACGTTATCGTGATAATCAAGAGTTACGTTTCAACCTGCGGGCACTCGAAAAATTCTTTCCCAACCACGGTCATATTTATCTCGTAACCGACGAACAAATGCCCTCTTGGCTAGACTGTAAAGAAGGCATTAGCTTAATCGATCACACTTCTATCATTCCACAAACTGCTTTGCCAGTATTTGATTCGGGTCATATTGAATCGTATTTGCATCACATTCCGAATCTATCTGAGAAGTTTATTTATCTTAATGACGATGTGTTTTTTGGCGCGCCTGTGGATGTGAATAGCTGGTTTGGTAAGCATGGGGTCGCTGTTTTCAAAGAAAAAGCACAAGTACCTGACTACCGCGTCTTACAAAAAAACGAAACCGCATTGGTCAATGCTTCGATACTTTCCAAGCAGTGGTTACAGGGCCGGTATCCACAATATCAACACGTACATCGCATCTTCGCCCACGCACCACGACCGATGTTGCGAAGTGTCATGTTGGAATTAGAAGAAGAAGCGCCAGAGCTATTCGAGCGAGTCAGACAAACCGTTTTCCGTGATTGGCAGCGCCCGCCTATCGTACCTGATCTGGTACCGCGTTGGATGCTGCATCGTGGCATCGCCCATCTGCGCGATATTGACTATCGATATATTTGTAGCGGTGATGCAGATGCAGCACAACAGTTCGAAGGTTTACTTGCCAGCTTTGGCGAATTGGCCTTTTTCTGTATTAATGACACCAGTGACAATGCGGATCCTGACGATCCGCAGTTATTGAGAATAGGTGAAACTTTAAGACTGTTGCTACCGTCAGCCTCACGGTATGAAAAAATTGAGCCAACATAAGTATGTGCATCGCGAATCAGTATTTGGTTCAACACTTGATTCCATTCTCTGCCGTTTGCGCAGTAAAACGACAGGGTGATTTTTTTGATGACGATATTAATATAAAAAATATCACTACAACAACCAAGCGACGCCAATTGCGCTTCATTTCATCTTGTGCGAAGATGAAAATTGCAATCATTAGTCAAGTAGCTAACTCAAGGTGAGAGCTGGAATATGAAACTCGTAAGCAGTCTATTATTGGCATTGCTAATCAGTCACGCCTCTAATTTGCAGGCATAAACCACTCTGAAATTCTGTTTCGAGGATGTCGCGCAATCACCTTGGACTATGCCCGACGGTACCGGTCTTAATATTGAACTGCTAAGGCGAGTCGAAGAGCATTTAGGCGAGCGCTTTGAAATGATCGCAAAACCATGGAAGATGCGCTGCGATTGCTCGCGAATGGTGACGCTGATGTAGCCATTCTGCAAGGGTTGGAGGCAGTTCATTTGAGCAAACAAGATGGGCGCTTTAAGGATAGTGTGGTGAGTCACTCCTTACCATATCTAAATTTACAGCTTTACTTAGCAATCGGTCAACATAGTTATAAGCGCGACGCCAAACGCTTTCAATTTATTTGGAATGGTATCAAAACCGTTCGAAATACCGCGAGTTATCAGCAACTAGTCGAAACGACTACGATTCGTGAATAATCGGCACATGCCCAGATTACAAAAGTTAAATAAAGAAAACTGAATTGCATTCACTTTCTGTCTCATCTATATTTACATTGTTTTCCCCCTCAATCACGTAATCACCTCACACTGGAGTTATGTATGAAAACCTTTATCCTCGCTATCGCCTTAATCTGCCCAATCATCATCGCGCAGGCCAATACAGCACAACAATCGAAAATGACGACCTGCAATAAAGACGCTACAGGTAAAAAAGGGGATGAACGTAAAGCCTTCATGAAAGAATGTCTTACAGCAAAGCCAGTACCTGAAGAAAAAACACTCACGACACAGCAAAGCAAAATGAAAACCTGTAACGTCGAGGCCAAAGGGATGAAAGGCGATGAACGCAAACAATTTATGTCGACCTGCCTTAAAAAGTAAGCGTTCAATACTATATAGATTTCGGCAAAGCACATCCATGGACCAAGCCGAATAGTCCCACAATCGTGGTTTGGTAGCTTGACTGGCGTCAAGCTACTTTCAACGACCAGTCCAGTACATCCACGCCGATCTGCCAAACCTGCCATTTCTTCGCTTTTGAATCCCTCACTACTTGATCTTGTCGCCTTGGCTTGCGAGATTGGACAGACCAATCTAAAATAAGCCCAATTGTTCTTATCTCATCCATTTTCCCAAAAGACTCAATGAAAAAAGTTGCTACTGCAGCAGAAACAGTCGCCCCTGAACCACGTTTGTATCGCGTGGTCTCTAATCGCATTCAGCAACTGATTAAAGATGACAAGATTGCCGCTGGCGAACGTCTGCCCTCTGAACGTGACTTGGCAAGCAAACTCAATGTTAGCCGCGCTTCTTTACGCGAAGCATTAATCGCCCTAGAACTAGGTGGCATCGTTGAGGTGCGTGGTGGTTCTGGCGTATATGTTAGTGAGCAGGCAAAGGCAGATACGGATGTGGTCGAGGTCGGCCCTGGTCCTTTTGAAGTCCTATCAGCCCGACGTCTGATCGAATCTGAAGTCGCAGCCATCGCCGCCAAAAATGCGACTGATTCGGCGATTGATGCCATTTTGAAAGCGGTATTAGAGATGGAACGCCATCACGATAATCGCAATGAGAATGAAATGGCAGACAGAAATTTTCATCTGGCGATCGCACGTGCCACCGGCAATAGTGCGCTCGTTGGTGCGATTGAATACCTATGGAATCAACGTGGTAGCTTATGGCACAAGTTGAAGGAACATTTCCAGACTGAAGAATTACGTAAGCAAACTCTGCTCGATCATCGCGCCATTTTAGAAGCGATTGCAGCCCATGATGCCAATGGCGCGAAACAAGCGATGCGAGCGCATCTGGATCGTGTTAGCCGGACTTTTTCAAGCGGTTGAAATCAATCTCCGTTGTTCATATCTTCTACATTAAAACTATCTCGTAGGGCGGGTGCAACCCGCGCCGCACACGCGATGAGTTTCGTTACTTCACGTTCTGCACAGCGCGGGTTACACCCGCCCTTCTATGATGCGTGTCAAGTACGACTTGCAAATTCATTGCATTTAAATTTCATTCTTCATTTCTCGCTCCTGCTTCGTTGTGTAGTATGTTCACAAGTCGTAATAAGTCTCTGGTCATTTGCTCGTGAAACTTAGGTTTCACCACCTTCTATCCGCTGGCGTTTTCGACCAGCCTAATTCTGCATGCGCTGCGCGCTAAGATGACCTTCTTTAGTCAAACCCCATCTACTATAGGCGGTTGCTGTTAACAACTAGGGCGGGTGACGGGTTTGATTCCTTTTTACTGTTCTTGCTTTCGTTCTGCCACAACGTACTTCATTAACTTGGCTTTCGTTCGCTCTTTTTTAGCTGCTGCTTTTAACTTCTTTAAACTGCGCGCCTTCCGGTACTACGCCGTATTCTATGTAGCGCCACAAGGCAATCGCCAACCTTCTCGCCACCGCGACTATCGCCACACGCCGACCGCGCTTATTGGGCGCTTGGCTGTTGGTCTTTTCCGCAAACCAAATAGCTAGCTTGCTATCGGGCTGGTAACGCAACCACATCCACGCCATTTCAATGAGCAAGGACCGCACTCGTCGGTTGCCTTGCTTGCTGATGCCTTGATCTATTCGCGTTGTACCACTGTCGTACGGTTGCGGTACTAATCCAACACAGGAGCCCACTTGTTTTTGATTGTCAAACCGCCGCCAAAATAATTCTGTCGTGATCCGTATCGCACCAATTTCACCTATCGCTTTGAGCTTGGTGAAATTGGCGACTTTCTCTTGTGCTGCTTCAGACAGTTGCGAGACTTGAGTTTTTGTGAGTGCTTTAAATTGTTCCTCAACCAATGCCAATCTCTCGCGTTCTCGCAGAAGTCGCGCCACTAATTCTGCCGGCAATACACTGCCGTCATAACAGCGCACTTCGCCTGCTTCCAAGCGCTGCGTAAAACCACGATCCATCTCATCCCAACAACCGACGGTGCGGAGCAACTTGCGCATCCTGTCGTGATGTTGACCTATCTCTTTTTGCAAAACACCACGATCCCTCAGTAATTGCCGCTCTGCTTCCGCCTGTTCGTCTGGAATATGCAGTACCCGCAGACAATCTTGTTCGCCCCGCAGCCATCCTCGCAAACAGTTCACAAGCATGATGGCGTCGAGCCGGTCTGTCTTGGCTCTCCTCGCCTGGCGTCCCACTGGTACGCTTGCCGCATCAATCACCAGGCCGGTATATCCCATGGCATTGAGTGCGCGACAAATCCAGAAACCATCTTGACCAGCTTCGTACATCACGATGACTTTCGTGTCCGTTGGCAGCAGCCATTTCACCAGTATTTCCTGTATCACTTTCACTGCTGCCATCAGTCGCGCATGGGGTTGGTCATCTGACACGGTGATGACTGCAGGTTTTGCTCTCCTGCCGTCACTTAAACCCATTTTCCAACTGCCGTTAGAAAGTTCCAACGCCACCGCCAAAAC